>JACMOA010000110.1 GCA_014378225.1 Deinococcales bacterium
GCAATTGATAACCGATAACTGATAACTGATAACCAAAAATACAATCCTGGCCGTATAATTCAAAATTATTGAGGAGAACTTTTATGCGTGTATTGGTCAGTGGGGCTACTGGATTTGTAGGTAAACGAGTGGTTCAGGATTTACTGAGTGCAGGTCATGCGGTTTTTGCAGGCTCCAGAGAGGAAAAGCCCGTTCCGGGTGCAACCGCCCTGAAACTGGATGTAACCAATCCCTCGAGCTGTGTGAGCGCTGTTCAGGCCGCACAACCCGAAGCGGTGGTGCATCTGGTGGGGATTATTCGTGAGAAAGGAACCCAGACTTTCGAGCGGGTGCAGCACGGGGGGACTCAGAATCTGCTCGAGGCGGCGAGTTCGCTGCGTCCACGCTGGTTGCAAATGAGCGCACTGGGAGCGCGAGAAGGCACCTCGAGCGGGTATTTTACCAGCAAGGCTCAGGCCGAGAGGCGAGTCAAAACCTCGAGCCTGGATTACACCATCTTCCAGCCCAGTCTAATTTTTGGCGAAGGAGACGACTTTTTTGGCAAGGTTTTGAAAAACCTGGTAAGTGTTGCCCCTATCGTTCCAGTGATTGGTCATGGCCTGTTTCCCTTTCGCCCCGTCTGGGTAGGCGATGTGAGCAAAGCCTTTGTAACCGCGCTCGAGGTGCCTCAGAGCGTGGGAAAAACCTACCTGCTGACGGGACCCAAAGAGTACACCTTTAAGCAACTGCTGAGTCTCGAGTTGGAAACCCTGAACAAGCGCAAACCCCTGGTGCATGTGCCGCTGTGGGCTATGAATTTGGTGGTTCCGCTGATGCAGTTGCTTCCCAATCCTCCCATCACCAAAGACCAGTACGCCATGCTGCTGGACGGCAATACCGGAGACCCCGCCCCGGCGCGGGACACCTTTGGACTGCATATGGAACCGCTCGAGAACTGGCTGCCACGCATTCTGGGGGTGAAGTAGCCCTCAAGTGAGGACCAAAATACTTTTACTCGAGGAAGTACATTTTACTCAAATGAGCAGTACCAAAGTACCGTCTTAATCAGTACCAGGGTACTTGGCGACGCTCAGCGGCAATCCTTACGCTAAGTCCAGATAAGTGCATCCTTCTCTAGCCCAAAAACCGAGGTGGAGGGCCAATTCTTCTTTGGATGGCGCTCGAGGGGCTTATCCATACTAAAGCAGGTCAGACCACATTCAGGAGGTTTGCTATAAGTGCAGAGATGATAAATCTTCAACATGACCCCAAAGCCCTCGAGTTCGTGAAGCCGCTCGAGGGCTTTTCTTGCCTAGAAGGGCGAGGTCTGTGAAATGCAAACGTAAAACGCCGACTTCTTCTTTGCCGTTTGCCGTTTGCCGCCGTGTGCAGGCTTTACTTCCCCTTTTTCGCTTTCTTCGTTTTCTTCCCGCCCTCGAGCGCATATTTCCCCAGCTCAATGCCCATCATAGCCTCGAGTTCTGGGTAAGCGGCGGCGTCCTTCACCCCGCTCGAGAGGGGAAGTTTGAAGCGGTCCACATGCAGCAGCGCCACACTCATCCCCCCCTGCGTGTCCCCGGTTTTGAGCGGTAGTCCAGTGTTCACATCGAACAGGCAGATGGTATCTGGAAAGCTCGAGACTCGAGTGCCGTTTTTGTCTACCGCCATGTGCTCGTTCATGGTGAAGATTTTAAACTCGTCTTTGCCATCCAGCACAGTATATTGGGCAAAGTCAAAGCCGCCTTCGGTGCGTAAAGTGGCGCTAGAAATCGTTCCTCGAGCCAACCACACCCCACCCGTAACCTTGACTACCGCCTCGAGCACGGCTTCAGGACCGCTCACTTGGCCCTCGAGCATGGCCTCACCCAGTTCAATGGCTTTGGAAACACTGCCCAAAGCCGCTCGAGCGCGAACTTCTGCCACTGGGAGTGGCAACCGCGCCGAAGCGATAAAGCCACCCGACTGCACCGAAGCCACCCGCAAAATGTTAGCGGTTTTGAACAAACTTCCCCTGGCCAGAACCTCGAGGTACGCGCCCTGGCTGCGGTTTCCACCCACCACCGCTTGAATTGTTTCCACGTCGCCTTCGCCTGCGTACCCCATTGCGCCCAGCTTGATGGTGGGATGGGCGCGAATGTCCCCGGCGGCGTCCAGTACGGGTAAATCGAAGTACGCGGCGGGCATCCAGCAGTTCACGCTCGAGCTGTAGCCGTTCTGGGCATTCATCACGGCCACCACTTTTTGCCCGTCCTGCTCTACCGCATTTTTGACCAGCTCGAAAGCGCGAATATAATCTCGGGGCCACATCTCCCAGCCGCTTGTGGCCGCTGGAGCGCCGATGGCCGAAAGGGTGATAATCATGCCTGCTTGCGGGATTTCGTCAATAGAGAGCAGTCTAGGCCGTCCCAGCGTGACCGCCATGTGTCCGTTTTCGAGGCCGTGTGACAGCCAGCCGCCGCCGCCACAGGCGAAGACCCCGCCCCCCATGCACGCCGCTTCTACTTCCGCCTTGCCTAGTGTTCGCATAACAGGAGTTTAGACGCTCGAGGGCCATATGACTTCAAAGAAGCCGTTGATGAGTAATCCAAGCTTCGCCCCAATCCACCCCTAAACCCTCGAGCACTGCCATAGCCACAGGATTGTATGAAGTACACCC
The DNA here is from genome assembly GCA_014378225.1 of Deinococcales bacterium. Classification (GTDB taxonomy): domain Bacteria; phylum Deinococcota; class Deinococci; order Deinococcales; family Deinococcaceae; genus JACMOA01. Next base: position 2,636 of record JACMOA010000110.1, read on the forward strand.
ACCGTGACGTAATCGGTTTGAGGATGCCATTCAGAGGTCCGACAATGCGCGAATCCTACAGTTTGGCCCTCGAGCTGGGCCAGCCACAGCCAGCCATTAGCATCATTTTGTCTAGCGGGAGGCGTGTGATACCACCCCGCAGATTCAGGGTTGGGATAGAGGATTTCCAGGATGTTTCTCACGCTCTGGATGTCGTGAATAGTCCCCTCGAGCACTTTAATCATCAAATCCTCCTACTCAGTTAAAGACTCTAACCCCTATGCTAAGCGCTCTGCCATGCCCCAGACTTACACCACCCTCCGCTCGAGCGTAGAGCACGCCGAAACCCTCAAAAACAGTGAGTTTCTCACTTACGCCACGCCCATCGAGAGTCCACAAGCGGCCCTCGAGTGGATTAAAACTTTACGCTCGAGCCACCCAGAGGCCACCCATGTGTGTTGGGCGTACCGCGTGGAACAGGCTTACCGCTTTTCTGACGATGGCGAACCGGGTGGCACGGCGGGAATGCCCATTTACAAGGTAATAGAGGGGTCTGGTCTGGACCGGGTAGCGGTGGCAGTGGTGCGCTATTACGGCGGAACCCAACTGGGCGCAGGTGGTTTGGCGCGGGCTTATGGCGGTGGCGCGGCGGAAGTGCTCAGAACTGCGCCCCGGCTCGAGGTGCGCCCCCGTGTGGCGGTGGCTTTGAGCGTTCCCTTCGAGTTCTCGAGCGCACTGTTTTACTTGCTGGGGAGTGTTTCGCTCGAGGGTCGGGAAGACTTTTACACCGAGACGGGTCTGACCGTTCAGATGTGGGCGCTCGAGCAGGATTTAAGCACGCTCGAGCAGAGTTTGCGCGATACTACACGGGGTAGGGGAGAGTTGAAGGTGCTCGAGGAGGATGGTACAGAAGGTGTTTAGCCCATAAAAAAGGCCCTCTCGAGCTGAGAGGGCTTCCACAAATTTGAGATTTAGCGGGTCACGGGAGCAGGCGTGCTCGAGGGTGCGGTTTCTCCGGTAGCGGGTGTTCCAGTAGCAGGAGTTCCGGTGGCGGGCGTGCTCGAGGGCGTTCCAGTGGCCGGGGCGCTCGAGGGTGCGCTTCCGGTTCCTGGAGTGGTCGGAGCAGGTGTACCAGGGGCAGGTGTGGCTGGAGCCGCCGCTTTTTCCGCCGCCGTCACTCGGGTTTCCTGTTCTTTCAAAACTTTCTCGAGGTTATTCTCTATTTTGATGCCCTTGCGCTGCGCGTTAAGAAAGGTTTTGACCGCTGCGGGGCGCTTCTCGGCTTCCACTCCGGCGCGGACTTCGGTGGTCACTTCACTGAACGGCTTAATCCGAGTTTTGACCAAATCGCTCAC
>JACMOA010000111.1 GCA_014378225.1 Deinococcales bacterium
TCAAAACTCAAATGCTCGAGCTGTTTGTGCTCGAGCAAAAGGGAAGAGTGGATGGCGTTTTGGGATTCTTCTCGAGAGGAGAACTGATGACCTGTCCAGTTCTGGGTTACGATACCTCTTTGCCTGTGGAAGCTGGACTTTACCGCATCCTGTCGGCGTATCTGGCGCTCATAGCCCAGAAGCGCGGCCTGATTTTGCACGCCTCGAGCGGGGTGGCGGCTTTCAAACGCTCGAGGGGAGCAGTTCCGGCGCTCGAGGTGAACGCAGTTTTTGACGCCCATTTACCCCTTTATCGCCGTGTGGTGTGGACTTTGCTCGAGTGGACTGTGAAGCGGGCCTGGAGAATGCTCGAGCGGCGCGGTCTTTGATGAGGGCCAGGTCCTTCACCCTTACGCCAGATGTGCAAGGTGGGCGGGGCGCTTGAGCCAGCCATATGCAACGAAAAAAGAAAAAGGCGCAACCGCGTTGCGCCTTTTTTACACCCTCGAGCCTTAACGACTGAATCGCAGTTTGAGCGAAGCCGCCTGAGCCGCCGCAGGCTCTTTCTTGTCGTCCTTCTTGTCATCTTTTTTCTCGGGGTCGAGTGGGCTGGTGAATTTATCGTTCTCGAGGGCCTGGAATACCCGGTCAATCGGGACCAGATAGGTGTGCTTAAAGCCAGTACCGTCAAACAGGGACCCCACTAAAACCGCTACCACGTCGCCTTTGCTGTCAAAGACGCTGCTGCCCGAACAACCACCAGTACAGTTCAGGTCGGCGGAAATCAGGCCAATCCAGTTGATGTCTGGCTGCGCGATGATGGGACGGTCCACATTAGGCTGAGCCACAATGCCTTTGGTGTAAGTCAGGCCCAGGCCGGCGGGCATTCCCCAGGAATCAATTTCCTCGCCAAACTCGAGTTCTTTGCGGCTCGAGAGTGGGTAACTCTTGATGGCGTTGAAGGCCAGGGTACTCTTGGCCACGTTTTTGTCGTCTAGTGGCTGCCAGAGAGAGAAATCGTAACCCTGTGAAAGGTCGCCTCGGATGACTGGCTTGAGTCGAAAAAAGCTCAGCCCATCGTCAAAGGAGGCGTAGAAAAAGGTGAGCGCATTGGGGGGAACGTCCAGTACGCAGTGAGAAGCACTTAGCAGCGCCTCAGCCTTGCCCAGTTTGGGAGTCAGTTTCTCGGAACTCACCTTGCTGATGGTACACACCGTGACCATATTGCCGGATTCGTCTTTGAAATACAGCGTTCCCACTCCGCTCGAGGTGGTAAAAGGGCGTGCTGATGCGCTGACAGCAAGTGAGAGGCCGAGAACCAGGGAGATGAGGGGAAAAAGTTTAGGCACAGAACTCCTCGAGAGGGTGAGAAAAATGGGCTTAGGAGGATGCACTTTGAGGAGTACAAACGTTCGAGGTCTCCAGCATCAGAACTCGAGCAGGTGCGGGCGGTCGCGTGGACTTTGAGTATAAAGGGTGAAAGATGAAAATTTTGCGAGAAATCAGCAATTGTTCTGCCCTCGTAAAGGTCAGTCCTCGAGCGGTATGTATCCAAAAACGAGTACGTAAAATGGTTAAGAGACCTGTTGCGGTCAGATTATGAAACTAGGTGTGTGATTTGTCAGAAAAAACCAGAACGCATATACTGATTCTATCCAAAATCGAGGTCCGCCTGGGTGGGCACCGTGGAGATAGGTTTATTCGCGTAAGGCCTCAGATTTGGTTACACTCGAGGGAGAACGTTCATTCAGGGAGGCTCAGTGTTCGAGAACTATTCGCATCAGGGCTTCTTCGACGAGATTTTTGGGGAAACGGGCCAGGGGCGTCCACATTACCGGGCGGTGCTCGAGCGCCTGAGTGAGATGGGGCCGGAAGAGTTTGCCCGTCGGGTGGCGCTCTCGGAACTCACCTTTCGCAACCAGGGCATCACCTTTACCGTGTACGGCGATGAGCAGGGCATAGAGCGCACCATTCCCTTTGACCCGGTGCCGCGCATTATTCCAGCCCTCGAGTGGGACGTGCTCGAGTCGGGCCTGATTCAACGGGTCCGGGCGCTCAACCTGTTTTTGCACGACATCTATCATCAAGCCCAGATTCTCGAGGACGGAATAGTTCCCTTTGATTTGGTGTACAGCTCTCCCCACTACCGCCGTGAAATGCGGGGGGTTACGCTGCCGTTTAACGCCTACACCCATGTGGTTGGAAGTGACCTGATACGCGGTGAAAAAGGCAGTTACATGGTGCTCGAGGACAATTTGCGGGTTCCCAGCGGGGTGTCTTACATGTTGGCTAACCGGGTGGCCATGACCCGTATTTTCCCCCGATTGTTCAGAAGTTATGGAGTGCGCCCGGTCAGTCAGTACCCAACACTCTTGCTCGAGCAGTTGCGAAGCTTCTCTCCCAGAGCTATCTCCGAACCCACCATCGTGGTGCTCACCCCTGGACAGTTCAACAGCCCCTACTTCGAGCACGCTTTCCTGGCGCAGCAGATGGGTGTGGAACTGGTAGAAGGCCGCGATTTGCTGGTAGACGATGGGCGGGTGTGGATGCGAACCACTGGAGGCCGTAAGCAGGTAGACGTGATTTACCGCCGCCTGGACGACGATTTTCTGGACCCTACCGTATTCCGTTCAGACTCGAACCTGGGCGTGCGCGGCTTAATGCAGGTGTACCGCGCCGGACGGGTGGCCCTCACCAACGCGGTGGGTACGGGCGTAGCCGACGATAAAGCGGTCTACGCCTATGTGCCGCGCATGATTGAGTATTATCTGAAAGAAAACCCCATTCTGGACAACGTTCCCACCTGGCTGGGCTGGGAACCCGAGGGCCTCGAGTACATCTGTAAGCACGCTGAGGAACTGGTCATCAAACCCGTGAACGAATCTGGTGGGTACGGCCTGTTTATTGGCAGTCAGGCCACACGAGAAGAGCGCGAAGCTTGTTTGGTCAAAGTGAGGGAAAATCCACGCAACTACATCGGGCAACCGATTATTTCGCTCTCGCGGCATCCCAGTTATTACTTTGACAGCCAGAAATTTGAACCCGCACACATTGATTTGCGGCCCTACATTCTGGTGGGCCAGGACGTTCAGATTGTGCCGGGTGGACTGACCCGAGTGGCGCTTAAACGCGGCTCCTTGGTGGTCAACTCGAGCCAGGGCGGTGGGTCTAAGGACACCTGGGTGTTGCACCACGAGGAACGGACCCGGATGGAGGAGCAATGAGTTTGGCAGGGCGCTCAAAGGCGCTTTTCAGACGGTTCCGCTGGGAAGATGGGAAGATGGGGAGAGATGGGGGGAGTTTAGTGGCAATTTGTGTCGTGTGCGAAACCCAAATTTATGTTCGGCTTTGTGGTTGGCTCGAGGCCACACCATGCTGAGCCGCATTGCTGAAAACATGTTCTGGATGGGGCGTTATGTGGAGCGGATGGAGAACACTTCGCGCTTGCTGGATGTGAACTATCACGCCATGCTCGAGACAACGGCGGTGCTCGAGGCCCAGTGGGAGCCGCTGCTCGAGATTACCCATACCCAAGAAGGCTACCTTAAGCACTTTCAGAGTGTGGAGGCGTACCCGGTGGCGCTTTGGCTGGCCTCGCACGAGGGAAATCCCAGTTCGGTGCTCTCGAGCCTGACTTTTGCGCGTGAAAATGCCCGCAGTTTGCGCGAACGCATCAGCACCGAAATGTGGGAGTCTCTGAACAGCGCTTACCTGGACCTGCGCTCGAGAGGAACCCTGATGGACGAGGGCAGTTTGCACCGCTTTTGCAACTCCACACGGGACGCCAGCCACCTGTTCTTCGGCATTGCAGAGGCTACCTTGCCGCGTGACCAGGGCTGGTACTTTCTCAAGGCGGGAAGATTGCTCGAGCGGTCAGACAATGTAGCACGCTTGTTAGCCACCTTTTACGTGACCTACCGCAGCGGCCCCAACGCCTCGCTCATTCTGACCCACCATTACTGGACCGGGGTACTGAAAAGTGTATCGGCCTTTGAAGCGTACCTCAAAGAGTATCAGGGGGCGCTCGAAGCCCACAACATCGCAGAATTCTTGATTCTCTCCGAGAGCTTCCCGCGCAGTGTGGCCTACAGTTTGCAGTCCTTAGAGAGCTGCCTTGAGCACATTGCCGAAGACAACCCCGAGGTGGAGCAGGCGGTGCTGCGGGAACTGGGCTGGCTGCGGGCGCAACTGCAATACGCGCAAAACGTGACCGAAATTCTCGAGGGTAAACGCATCAACCTTAAGGGAGTGCTCGAGTCGCTGGGCGAGATTTCGGCTAGCATCAAGCGAACTTACTTTGCGGCTCGAGGGTGAGGATTCCACTCGAGAATTTCGTACGCTTTTGAAATTGCCCCCTTCTAAACCATGCCCCATGTCCATTACCGCATTCATCACCTGACCCGCTACCTGTACAGCGCTCCTGCCTGGGATGCGTTTGGTAAGTTGCACCTCGAGCCACGGCGGGACCGCTATCAGAATATCCTCGAGTACCGCCTCAATCTGGAGCCGCTGTGTGCGCTCGAGCCGTACACCGACGGGTTTGACAACTGCGCCCACGACTATCACATGCCCGAGGCCCACCAGACCCTGAATTTTATCAGCGAGTTCGAGGCCGAAATCAACACCGCGTCCCGCGTTCCCGAGGGGGGTACGGAGGCCGCGCTGCTCACCCTGAGCGACCTGAAGGCGCTGAGTGGTCGATATTCTGAGTTTTTGATGCCTACCAAACTCACGCCCCGCCCTCCTTTGGGCGGCCCAGA
>JACMOA010000112.1 GCA_014378225.1 Deinococcales bacterium
CGCAGGGTGTCGCGGCGGTGAATCAGGGTGACGGTATCGGCAAAGCGGGTCAGGAACAGACCTTCTTCTACAGCGGCGTCCCCGCCCACAATCACCACCACATGCTTACCCCGGTAAAAGAAGCCGTCGCAGGTGGCGCAGGTGCTCACGCCGCGTCCCCAGAACTCGTCCTCACCAGGAATCTCGAGCCTTTTGGGGTTTGCACCCGTGGTAATAATGACGGCCCTGGCGTGATATTCCGCGTCGTAACCCTTCACCACAAAGTCGGCGTGTCCGCGTTGCTCTACACTCAAAACCTCATCCAACTCGAGGGTCGCGCCAAAACGCTCGGCCTGTTGCTGCATCCGGCCTGCCAATTCTGCGCCGCTGATGGGTTCGGGAAAACCAGGGTAATTCTCCACTTCCTGGGTCTGGGCAATCTGACCCCCCGGCATTCCCTTCTCGAGCATCACCGTTTTGAGGTTGCCCCGCGCTGCATAAATACCTGCGGTCAAACCCGCTGGACCGCCCCCAATGATGACCACGTCGTATTTTTTAATCTGCATGATGTCCTTTCCAGCCTCGAGTTTTTCGTTTGAATCTCTCCGCTCGAGTCCTCATTACACAAGACATTCTAGCGCCTTGCGTTCAGAGCGTTGGTAATGTTAGAGAGACTTGGGGAGTAGCAGGACCCTCGAGCGCCCTGGGCTGTGTTGACATTTAGTGCAGCTAAACCATCATTGAAGCGAATTGGACAAAAGTGAGGTAATTTCTGGTGGTCTGGTCAAACCTCGAGAACACTCGCCTGAACTGCTTAAGCTTAAACAGCGAATACAAAAGCAATTATCCCTTTTGGCATCATACTGACCTTTTACCCTTAAACACTATTACTTACGCGTCTCAAATCACCTCTCGCACCGCTACCACGCTCGAGCGGGCTTGTAACTCCGCTTTCAGAAAGGCGTTTTCCCGGCGCTCGAGGGCGCGGTCTCCCTTCAGGATGGATTTAGCTAAATCTCGAGTCTTCTCGATGATGTCCACGTCGTTGACCAAGTCGCCCAACTTCAGGTCTGGTATACCGCTTTGCCGGGTTCCACGAATCTCACCGGGGCCGCGCAGTTTCAGGTCTGCCTCGGCAATGGCAAAGCCGTCGGTGGAGCCTTCAATCACCTTGAGCCGCTTTTTGGTTTTCTGAGTGGTGTCTCCCGCCACCAGAATGCAGTAACTTTTGGCGGTGCCGCGCCCCACCCGTCCACGCAACTGATGAAGCTGCGCCAGCCCAAAGCGCTCGGCGTTTTCAATCACCATCACCGTGGCGTTGGGTACGTCCACACCCACCTCAATCACGGTGGTGGACACCAGCAAATCGAACTCGTGAGCCTTAAAGCGGCGCATGGTGTCGTCCTTGTCCTGTGGCTTCATTTTGCCGTGTAGCAAAGCAATTCGCGCCTCAGGCAGAATCTGTTTGAGGTCTTCAAAAAGCTGAGTAGCGGCCTGAATCTCGAGCAGGGTTTCAGACTCTTCAATCATGGCTGTGACCACATACACCTGACTTCCAGCCCGAATCTGGGCCATCGCAAAGCCGTAAGCCTGTTGACGGTGCGTATCGTATAAAAGTTTGGTTTCAACGGGCGTGCGGCCAGGGGGCATTTCGTCAATAATGCTCAGCTCGAGGTCTCCGTAAGCGGTCAGGGCTAGAGAGCGCGGAATGGGGGTAGCGGACATCACCAGCACATCTGGGCGCGACTTGAGCAGGGCGCGGCGCTGCTGCACACCAAAACGGTGCTCCTCGTCAATCACGGCCAGGCCCAGATTATTGAACTCCACCCCTTCCTGAATGAGTGCCTGGGTACCGACGGCCACCTGAATTTCCCCAGTTCTGATACCCTCGAGCGCGGCCCGCTTGTCTTTGACGTTCATAGCCCCGTACAGCAAGGAAACCACAACCCCCAGCGGAAAAAGGTAATGCTGGAGGTTCTGAAAGTGCTGACGGGCCAGGATTTCGGTGGGGGCCATCAGTGCGCCCTGATAGCCGTCTTTGGCCGCCATGTACAGTGCACACGCCGCCACAGCGGTCTTGCCGCTGCCCACATCGCCCTGCACCAGGCGGGCCATCTGCTGTTCCGAGCGCATGTCGGCAGCAATCTCGAGCACCACCCGCTTTTGTGCTCCGGTGAACTTGAACGGTAAGGACGCTTCAAAGGCGTTCATATCGGCTTCCTCGGCGGCGAAGCGCTTGCCCAGCAGCACGCTATCTTCACCTTGCAGCAAAATCCTCAGCTCGAGGAACAGGTATTCGTCAAAGCGCAAGCGGTTCATGGCCTGGGTGAGCTGGGCTTCGTCCACCGGAAAGTGAATGGCGTTCAATGCGTGCTCGAGCGGTATCAAATCGTATTTTTTCCTGAAAGCATCCGACAAATAATCCGAAATAGGTGTGCTCGAGAGGGTTTGGGCCGTCACCTGACGTAAAAAGGTCTGCGAAATCCCGTCTTTGCCGTCGTACACGCTTACAATTCGTCCGGTATCCAGGCTAGACTCGCCTTCCTCCTCGAAGTGCTCTACCCCAATTTGTAGGGAGCGCCCGAAGCGTTTGACTTTTCCGGTCACAATCAGGCGGCTACCTTCCTTGAGAAAGCGTTCCACCCACGGTTGTTGAAACCACGAACACTTGACCCGAAAACCAAAATTATTCTCGAGCGTGGCCTCGAGCACCAACATTCCAGGGCGCGGTGCGTGACGTTTTTTGGCCACGATTTTACCCACCACGGTCACTTTTTCGCCGTCTTCCACGTCCTCGAGCGAGGGCAGGGCGCGGCGGTCCTCGTGGCGACGCGGATAGTTATGCAGCACGTCGCGCAGCTTATAAAGACCGAGTGTGTGCAGTTTTTTGGTGCTGCCGTGTCCAAAGGGAATCTTTTCAGTTTCAGTCTCAAGGGTCCAATTCACCGACACAGGTGGCTTGGCACTGGGAAAGGGCGTGCTCGAGGGTTTCGCAACAGGTTTTACAGCCGTCTGGTTTACAGGGGTCTGATTTACAGCCGTCTGATTTACAGGGGTCTGATTTACAGGGGTCTGGGCCGGACTCGAGACCGGACGGGCGGAAGTTGAAACACCCCCACCCCTCAACAGCTCGAGCGCCGCTTTCAGGTGTTCCACTCGAGCGTCCACTTCTAAGTCCCCATAACCGTGCAGGATTTCGCGCACTTTTGGAAAGGGTTTGCCCAGATTCTCGAGCAGTTTGTCCAGACCACCGGACACCACGCGGTTCTGACACCCCGTCAGTAATTCCCGCTCGAGCGGACGGCGCAGCTTTTCTTTGAATTCCTCGAGGGTGGGCATAAATCTTCAGGGTTCAGGTTACAAGATTTGGGTTATAGGGTTTGGGCCATAGGGTCCAGTTTTTTAGGCACGGCTCAGCCGTCCTCGAGCGCTCGAGATTTCAGACCACAGACTTCAGACTTCAGATTTCAAACCCATGTTTTTTCTGTCGTTTGCTGTCTAATCTTTGCCTTTTAAAATTTGAGCCTAAAACTTACCGTATCGCCCACCTTTATGCCCGCTTTCTTGAACCAGCCCAGATTCA
>JACMOA010000113.1 GCA_014378225.1 Deinococcales bacterium
CGCGCAGCTCGAGGCCGGGGGCTTTGCCCAGAATTTCTCGCGCCGCCTCCACGGTAGCGGGTCTTTCCAGCTCGAGGGTGATGGCCTCAGAGTGCGCCCGCATAATCGGCACCCGCACCGCTGTACAGGAAATCTTGAGGTCAGGAACGCCCATGATTTTGCGGGTTTCCCAGACCACCTTCATTTCCTCTTTGGTAAAGCCGTTCTCCAGGAACACGTCAATATGGGGAATCAGGTTAAAGGCGATGGGATGCGCGAAAACCTCATGTCCGGCAGCCTGACCATGCAAAACTTTGTGAGTCTCGGTCTCGAGTTCCTGCATTCCCTTCGCACCCGCGCCGCTGGTGCTCTGGTAGGTGCTGATGATGGCCCGCTTGATGCCAAACGCTTTGTGCAAGGGTGCCAGGGCCAGAACTTCAATCAGGGTGGTGCAGTTTGGGTTGGCGATGATTCCCTGGTGGGTCAGGGCCGCTTCTCCATTTACTTCCGGGCAGACCAGCGGAATTTCTGGGTCGTAACGAAATGCGCTCGAGTTGTCAATCACCACGCTGCGACCCGCAACCCAAGCTGGGGCAAGCGCTTTGGAGATGCTGGCCCCCGCTGAAGCCAGAATCACGTCCGCAGGAATCGCACCTTCGGGCGTGACCTGCACCACTATCTTCTCTCCCCGGAACTCGAGCGTGCTTCCGGCACTCCTTGGGCTGGCGTAGAGTTGCAGCTCACTGAACTTCAAACTCGAGCGCTCAAGCACCCCCAAAAATTCGTGTCCAACGGCTCCGGTGGCTCCTACAATGGCTAGTTTCATAGTCTTCTCCTTGAGGGTTTTCGGTTCCCAGTTTTCGGTTTTGTCCTCGAGCGTTAGGTGTCCCTTTCAACCCAAGAATCTTCTTAACTGACCACTGATAACCGATAACTGAAAACCCCTATCCTCGAGCAATCCAACAAAAAACCTACCTTTTTAGGGGTAGGTCAGGGCAACGGAGTTGAAAGTCCGTGGCCCTAAAAAATAGTGGTGTTGGAGGTGCTCGAGTCAAACTTCACATCTGGGAGTGTACACGCTCGAGAGGAGGGGGTCAATGTGAAGATAGACATTCTCATACCAAGTCGCCCTGAAGAAGTTTTATCTCTTCAGGGCGGAGCGAAAAAACTAGAACACCAGGTTGCTGTTTTGTATTTCCACTCCGGTGCTTTTTCCGGAGTGGAAAGTCAGTGTTGGCAACCCGGTATTATTTTGAGTTTGCTCAAGCAGACTCAACACCCACCACCAAGCTATTTAATTTCCACCATCTCCACGGCTTCAATCAAATCGCCCACTTCAAAGCCGTCCCAGTCCATGTTCACACCACACTCGTAACCCTGAGTCACTTCGCGGGCGTCGTCCTTGAAGCGTTTGAGACCAATCAGGGTTCCCTCGAACACGACCTTGCCCTTACGGCTGACTTTAGCTTTAGCGTTGCGGCGAAATAAACCATCCTGAATGTAGGAACCGGCGATAGAGTGGCCCACTTTGGGAACTGGAATGACCATGCGGACCTCGGCGCGGCCCAAGTAGCGCTCCTCGAACACGGGTTCCACCGTGCCTTTGAGTAGGCGCTCCACTTCCTGCTCGAGTTCGTACACGATGCGGTAGGTTTTGAGCGAGATTCCTCTCGAGTCCGCTGCACGCTGCACGCCGCCGGGGGCGGTCACGTTGAAGCAGAGAATGGTGGCTTCAGCGGTGGAGGCCAGCAGCACGTCGCCTTCGCTGGGCGCACCCACTCCGGCCAGTAGCACGTTCACCACCACATCCTCGTTGCCGTACTTGCTCAGAATGTACTGGATGGCCTCGAGCGAATCCTGAGTGTCGGCCCGCAAAATCAGGTTCACTTCCCGAATCTGCTCGAGCGAACCCATCACTTCCGCCAGGGTTAGCAATCTCTTTTTGCTCTCGAGGGTGAGAGCTTCCAGGTCACGGCGCACGTCTACGCGGCCCGCAATCAGGTCTCGAGCGCCGTGCTCGTCCTTTGCGCGTGCGGCCTGCTCACCGGGGTGCGGCACTACGGAGAAGCCCAGCACCTGCACCGGGGTGGACGGCCCCGCGCTCTTGATGCGCTCGCCTGCGGTGTTGGTCATGGCCTTGATTTTGCCGTAACCCTCGCCCACCACCAGGAATTCGCCCACGTTGAGCGTTCCGGCCTGCACCATCAGGTTGGTCAGCACACCCATCTGCTTGTCCACCTTGCTCGAGATGACCACGCCTTTGAATTCGCCGTTGGGGTCTGCACGCAGGTCCTCGATTTCGGCGGTCAGGCTGATGTACTCGAGCAGTTCCTCAATGCCTACACCCGTTTTGGCGCTCACATTGACCACGATGGTGTCGCCGCCGAAGTCCTCGGGAACCAGATTCACTTGCGTGAGGTCGGTTTTCACCCGGTCTGGGTCTGCCTGTGGCAAATCCACCTTGTTGATGGCCACGATAATCGGCACTTTAGCCGCCTGCGCGTGAGCAATCGCTTCACGGGTTTGCGGCATGATGGAGTCGTCGGCAGCCACCACAATGATAGCGATGTCGGCCACTTTGGCTCCACGAGCGCGAATGGTCGTGAACGCCTCGTGTCCCGGCGTGTCAATAAACACGACTTTACCTCTCGAGGTCTGGGCCTCAAACGCGCCGACATGTTGGGTAATGCCCCCGGCTTCTTTAGCAGCCACTTTGGTTTTGCGGATGTAGTCCAGCAAGCTAGTTTTGCCGTGGTCTACGTGACCCATGATGGTCACGACTGGGGCGCGGTGGGGCATCAGGTCAGCAGGCGGAGTCTGAACGGCAACGTCGGACTCGCGCTCCTGGGTGGCAACAGCCGTCTCTGATGGGGCAGTTTGGGTAATAGGCGTTTCTCGCTTTCCTTCCGTCTGTGCGGTAGGAGTGGGGGTTGAAGGGGCGCTCGAGGCGGGGTCACTGGCCACAGGTTCGCTCGAGAGTACGGCTGACTCTGCTTTTTGCTCTGCCACCATCCCTTTGATGGTTTCGACCAAATCGTCGTCCAGGGTGCTCGAGTGAGACTTGTACTCGACGCCTAGAGTGTCGAGCAGCTCGAGCATCTTCTGGGTTTCCAGGCCAAGTTCTTTGGCCAGACTATAAATGCGGACTTTGGACATGCGGTTTCCTCCGGGAACGGAGAGGTGCGATTATTTCGACATAATGCGCTCTCGAGAATAAGAATAGGGGCTTAAGGTGGGGCTTGGGGTAGCTCGAGGAAAGAGTATGAATCCGATGTTCGCACCAGACTACTTTTCTTTTGGACCCTCGAGTGCCTTCAGCACTTCTGACATGTGTGTAGCAATTTGAGCGGCCTGCACTCCGAAAATTCGTTTAAGGCGCTTTTCAACGTGGCAGTATGGACTCGAGCATAGATAAGCACTGCGTCCGACTTTCACGCTCTGGTCCATTGTCCACCCTTGGGGTGTCTTACGAATGCGGTAGAGGTCAGATTGCGCCATTTTGGTGCGACAAGCCGCGCAGGTGCGCTCTGGGGTGTGCTTTGCTTTCGCTCGAGGGTGAGGGGCCGGGGGATTGGGGAGCGGGGGAGCGGAGCTGAGGTCATCGGAGGGTTGCGACACGCTGACTGAAGGAGAAACTTTGGCGCTCGAGCTAAGCTCTTTCCTTCTGCTCCCCCGCTCCCCTACTTCTCCACTCCCACTCTCCCACTCTCCCACTCTCTCACCCTCCACCCCTAAATTCCGTCTTCGCTCAGCTCAGTTTCACCCGTGGGCGTGGCGCTAGCCACCGTCCGGGCGTCCTTGAATAGCGCCTCGAACGCGGCGTGAGTGCTGGACTTGCCACCGGAACTTTCGTCCAGTGCGGCTTGCTGCATAGCCAAATCCAGGTCCGAAATCGCTTTGGTTTCTTTGAGGTCAATACGAAATCCGGTCAGCTTAGCGGCCAGACGCACGTTTTGACCTCCTTTACCAATAGCCAGCGAGAGCTGGTCTCCGGTCACGGTCACGGTGGCGTCCTCGGTTTCGGTGTTGACCTCAATAAGTCCCACTTTAGCCGGACTCAGCGCGTTGCGTATGAACTCTCGAGCGTTGGAATCCCACAAAATCACGTCCACCCGTTCGCGGCCCAGCTCTCCGGTCACGGCCTGGATGCGGTTTCCCCGGTGTCCGATGCAGGCCCCAATCGGGTCCACGTTGCTGTTCCTCGAGAACACCGCCACTTTGCTGCGCTGTCCGGCTTCCCGCGCAATGGCCTTGAGTTCCACCGTGCCGTCGCCCACTTCGGGAATCTCCTGGCGCATCAGGTACTCGAGCAGTTTTTCATCGGCCCTGGACGCCAGAATGCTGGGTCCTCGTGCAGTCTGGCGCACTTCTTTGAGGTAGATTTTGGCCCTCGAGCCGTTCATCAGTCGCTCGCCGGGAATCTGTTCCTTGGGCGGCATGATGGCCTCGCCGTGGCCCAAATCCACAAAGATATTGCCCTTGTTGTCCATGCGGACCACCGTGGCGGTGATGATTTCGCCCTCGCGGTCCTTGTACTCCTGAAACACCACGTTGCGCTCGTTTTCTCTAATTTTCTGGGTCAGGGTCTGCTTCACGGTTTGCAGCGCAATGCGGGTAAATTTCTCCGGCTCCACCGGGAAAATCATTTCCTGACCCACCTCCACCTCGGGGTCAATCTCGAGCGCGTCTGCCAGGCTGATTTGCAGGTTCTCGTCTTCAACTTTCTCCACCACATCGCGGATGATGTTGACCTCGAGTTCCCCGGTTTCTTCGTCCAGGTAGACCTCAACGCGCTTTTCGGGTTCCACGTTTTTGGTAAAAGCACTTTGTAATGATTGCTCAAACGAGCCAATCAGCGCTTCTTTGCTGATGTTTCGCGCCTGAGCCACATCGTTCAGGGCGTCTATAAAATCACGGTTCACGGTTTTCTCCTTGATGAGGTTTTGAGTTTTGGGTCAAGTTCTTAGTTTCAGATACCAGTTCTCGGTTAGAGCTTTTATTGAGTGCTCGAGCGGAAGTTACTCAAAACTCATTACTCACCACCCAAAACTACCTATACGTTGGTGGAAACTCTGCCAAATTAGCCTGAAAATCTCCAATCTTGAGCGTGACCAGCTCTCCCTCGAGATTAAAAGTCACCAGTTCACCTTCTATCTTTTCAATAGGCGCGGTGAAATTCTGGCTCAGGGAGCGCACTTTGGCTTTGAGGCCCAGCATCCGCTCAAAGTGACGGGCATTCTTCAGGGGCCGCTTGGGGCCGGGACTTTCCACCTCGAGCCGGTACTCGCCCCGGATGGGGTCCAGGCGGTCCATCTCGAGCGAGAGAATGCTGCTGGCCCGCTCCAAATCCTCTACGGTAATGGGCTGCTCGTCCAGCCGCTCAATGCGGAACACGATAACTGCCCGCCCCTGCGAGTTTTGGACCTGAAGCTCGAGCAGGTCGTAACCCAGGCCCGACAGGATAGGCCCAGCGATATCTTCTAAGTTATTCAATGTTCACCTCAAAAAACGGCTGAGAACGTCCGCACTCCCTGGACATTCTCAGAGAAACTCGAGCACCAAGACAGGCCGTCAACTCGAGCAGGTAGGCTTTTTATAGGATTCGGGCGAATTTAAAGGGGATGAGCACACGGCCCATCCCCTCACAGGAATCCAACTAGCAACTTTTATTATAGCGCACCGCTCGAGTTTTGTCACGGGCGGGAACTTCCCTGTTCTGGCGCTACACTATCTCAAACGATTCCCCCTGAAACAGCGCTCGAGCCTGCACCGTTCCCCAATCTTCGGGAACCCCGTTGCGGTTGCCTTTGATTCCTGGACCAAACCCCAGCGTAGCCCATAGATACGCAAACGGCGGGGCGGCGTCCCAGGCCTGCGGGTGGCAGCCGGCCGGGTAGGGAACCGGGGGCGAGGCGGGCAAACCCTCGATTTCCTCCCTACGAAACCCGGCGTACAGCTCCGGCAAACGGGCATCTGGGATGATGGCCGCACTCTCGAGCTGACTCAGGGCCAGGGTTTTGAGTGGCTCGAGAAGGCCGTAGCGGGCCAGTCCCAGCGCGATGAGGGCGTTGTCGTGCGGCCAGACACTGCCGTTGTGATACGAAACCGGGTTGTAGCGCGGTTCGCCTTCGGCCAGAGTGCGAATGCCCCAGCCGGACCACATTTCGCTCGAGAATAGCGTTTCGGCCACTTTAGGGGCCAACTCGTCCGGCACAATTCCGGCCCACAGTGCGTGTCCAGCGTTAGAAACCTTCACTCGAGCCGGTTCTTTTTGGGCATTGAGAGCGTGTGCGTAAGTCCCCAGAGTCTCGAGCCAGAAGTGTTGCTGGAATTTTTCACGTAATATTAAAGCTTTCTGTTTGTACTCAAGTGCTTTTTCAGGTTGCTCGAGCGCGGTGTACACCTTTGCGGCGCTGATATAAGCCCGGTAAGCGTAAGCCTGTACCTCGACTACGGCAATCGGAGCTTCCAAGTCCTGCCCCGCTTCATCAAAGGTGCTATCGCCGGAATCCTTCCACACCATATTGGTCATACCCCCCTTGTGAGGGCTGTACTCGATAAAGCCGTCCCCGTCTGGGTCAGCGTCTGGTCCTGCCATCCACTCGAGCGCGGCTTCCAAATTAGGCTGCAGATTCCGAACGGTCTCGAGGTCCCCGGTCCACTCGAGATAATCGCCCAGCAAACATACCCACAGGGGTGTAGCGTCCACGGTGCCGTAATAGGTGGTAAAGGGAGTACGCCCAGTTTGGCTGGCCTCGCCGTCGCGCTGCTCGTGTAAAATCTTGCCAGGAGCCTCGAGCGTTTTGGCTACGGTGTTCTTGCCCTGAAACGCCGCCAGATAGCTCAGAACGCCTTTGGCAATGTTTGGATACCACGGGATAGTCATCAGGGCCACGATGATGGAGTCGCGCCCAAAGGGGGTCACGTACCAGGGAATGCCCGCTGCCGGAAAGTCGCCGTAAGCGGTGTCAAACAGCAGTGAACGCAAGTCTTCACTGGCGCGGTCAAACACCCGCTGAATGAGTCGGTTGCCCACTTTGATGCTGGCCTGAGCACGCCAGTCGCGGTATTCCTGGGCCAGTGCGCTTTCCTCGAGCCGATTTCCCGTTTGTCCGTTTTTGAAAGTGGTGGCCTTAATGGTCAGCTCGAGGGAACCTTCCTGGGGAATCTGCCAGCGTATTTTACGCCCAGTGATGGGGCGCTCTTCACCCTTCTCGTGGGTGGCTCCCGGCAAGTCCAGGGTGGCCATGGTTTGCCGCTCCTCGAGCACTTCATCCTCCTCGAGCACTTCCCCCATTGGCTCGAGGGTCACTTTCACCATGCGGCGCACCCCATCTCCTCCGGTGTAAGCGTACACC
>JACMOA010000114.1 GCA_014378225.1 Deinococcales bacterium
ATTTACCAAATGCTCAGAGAAAACTCCAAAACCAAAAAAGAGGGTTGCGTTCGAACGCAACCCTCTTTTTCTTCAATTAGATTTGACACTCAAACTCTCTTAACTTTGACCAGCCCTCGAGCAAGACTCACGTCAAACACCCACGTCAAACACCCACACGGCCCAAAGCTCATAACTCATCACCCATTGCTCACTGCTCATTGCTCAAACCTCGAGCCAACCCCTATCTAAGCTAAGATACAGGGATGACTGACCGATTTGAAAAGTTTGGGCCTTTCGGCAAAGACATGGAACAGGTGTCTCATGCGTATTTTTCCAAGTTGAGTCCGCGCAAGAAACGAGACTTTCTGCGGCGCGAACTCGAGGCGGGACTTTGGATAAAAGAACAGAAGGCTAAAAACGAGCGGCCCCTTCCTTCGACCAAGCTGTTTTCGTTGGGCGAAATCCCCCCTCGAGCGGTGCGGAACGTGGTTCTGGACGTCGCGGCGCAGTTTACAGACCGCTATTCGGAAGGGCGTGGCAGGCAAGGCCCACTTTTTGCGGCCTTCGCTCGAGCGGTTTTAGAAACTCAGGGCGTCGCGTCCGAAGTGGTGATTGGCTGGGCGCGTTATCTGGTCCCGGAACAAACTCCCTTTGAATGGGACTATGCGTGGCTCGAGACCGAGTTAGAGGTGATAGACGGCAATTCTGATACCCTGAACGAAAATCCGATGGTTCCTGAAACGCTGATTCGCACGCCGTACTGGGGACCCAGGGAGCGGGTGCATGACCGCCAACTCACCAAGATACGAACTGTTACGGTGGAGCGCGAAGCGCTCGAGCTGAATCCCGATTTTCCCATCTGGCGCAAGGACGCGCAGCAGCACGCCCTTTCCTTGCTCAAAGTCTGAGGGTCAGGCAAAGGGTTCCAGGGTTGGACCCATCACGTTCAGCTCGAGCGCCGGAAAAGCCCTGCTCAGTTCTCGAGCGAGTTGATTTAGGCCCCACAGCTCAGAGCGGCGGTGTCCTAGCGCCACCACTCCTAGTCCCAGCTCGAGGGCCAAGGTTTGTCCAGCAGGGCGCATCTGCCCGGTCAGGTACACCTGTGCGCCCACTCGAGCCGCCAGCCGAACCGCTTCAGGACGGAAGGTGCTCATCAGAACAAGTCGCTCGAGCCTGAGTTCTCGAGGAGTAAGAAGCTCCTCCCAGCCCCCAAATTCCTGCTCCAGAGTCTCGAGCAAAGCTTCCCACTTCAGCGGAGATTCCAAATCCGCCACCGTTCCCACCGTGCGCTCCTCTAGCCGCAGACGGCGGGGATTTTTCCAGTTCAAGGCTCGAGCTAGGGTCAGGTTAAAATTGGTGGTGAGTAAATCGTCGAAGGGGTCGTGAGAGGCGAGCACTCCCAGGCCGGGAAAACGTTCTGATAGCTCAAAGGGGCGGTGCAGGAATAGCGCGTCTGCATCGGTATCTGCGGGAATTTCTCCCGGCTCGAGGGCCAAGACCAGTCTGTTTACGGGTCTCTCGCTCGAGCGGTAGAGTACGTTTATACTTTTTTCCCGCCCCAGACGGCGCTCGAGCCAGGATGCCAGCAGTGAAAGGGAAACGAACACGGCAATTAGAATAGTTTAAAGGGCAGCTTGAGAGTTGAGGATTATCTAAAGCCCAGTGTGGCTTCAGAAGTGGACATAACGTTATGTCCACGCTTCAGCCGTCTTTTTTTAGGTCTGTAAGGCTTTCTGCTCAGATTTACGCTCGAGAAAATGGTGGGTCTCCTCCCAACCCTCGAGCGACTCTTAAACGCTATAATTGGGTATGGCTGTCCACCGCTCCCACCCGCACGAAAGCGCCGCGCTGCACGTTACTGGAGCGGCTAAATACACCGGAGATTTATCCGACCAGAAGGGCCTACTGCACTGCTGGCCCGTACTGTCTCCACACGCCCACGCTCGAGTCTTGAATCTAGACACCCTCCGAGCTGAGCAGGCCGAGGGAGTCCATAAAGTTCTCACCGCCGGGGACGTTCCGGGTCAAAACAATGTGGGTCCGGTGCGCCATGACGAGCCGCTGTTCCCAGAAACCGTGCTGTACCACTCGCAGCCCGTGTGCTGGGTGGTCGCTGAATCTGAGGACCAAGCTCGAGCGGCTTGCGACCTGATACTCGTGGAATATGAAGTTCTCGAGCCAATTTTAGGCATCCGTCAGGCGCTCGAGCAGGGTAGTTTTCACACCGAAACTGCCCGAATGCGGCGTGGAGAGCCGGAACTAGCCCTCGAGCGTAGCGAATATGTGTTGACGGGAGCGCTAGACATTGGTGGACAGGACCACTTTTACCTCGAGACCCACGCGGCCCAGGCGTATCTGGATGAAAACGAGCAGATGGTCGTCAACTCGAGCACTCAGCACCCCAGTGAAACCCAGACCATTGTGGCCGAGGTGCTGGGGGTTCCGTTTAGTGCGGTTACGGTGCAAAGTTTGCGGATGGGCGGCGGTTTTGGCG
>JACMOA010000015.1 GCA_014378225.1 Deinococcales bacterium
CGCAACGTTTCCGCCGAAAGCTCGCCCATGTGCGCGAGTTCAGAATCGTTGGGTTGGCAGACGACCACGCTTCCTGCTGGAGCTTTGGAAAGCAACTCCGTCCATCTGAGCAAACTTTCATGGGCCTCGAGCGAGTCGTCCCGATGGCC
The DNA here is from genome assembly GCA_014378225.1 of Deinococcales bacterium. Classification (GTDB taxonomy): domain Bacteria; phylum Deinococcota; class Deinococci; order Deinococcales; family Deinococcaceae; genus JACMOA01. Next base: position 150 of record JACMOA010000015.1, read on the forward strand.
GCTCACGGTGTAAACAGGCCCTGCCGCCGAACGTGTTGGATCGAGCGGCCGAATCGAATTGGGAAGCACCTGATGGGGATATCCCAGGGCGCGCAGAACGTCGTAGACGGCACCCGTGTAGCACTTTTCAAGCCGTTGTGCCAACATCATTGTAAACCTCCTGATTTCTCGAAGCGTCGAGATAGCATGTGCGCTCGGCGGTACCCCATTCGGGTGGTGGCAGAACAGGTCGGGTAGTTCGACCCGTTTCATTCGTCGGGCTAACTCGGGTCGTGGTTCGGCAGGTGCCACGACCTCGCATCCCTTGAGGTGGGCGTAGTTGCACAGGTGGGCAGCTTGGCCCATATGACCCACGCCGATAAATCCGATTTTGATCTGGCTCAAAGTAAATTCCTGAATCGGGTAGGCGCGAGCAACGTGGATACTTGTTTACGACAGAAAATTTGAAAACGCTAGGAAGGAACGGGTGTTCCTCGGCAAGAAGGGTGCTCATGTTGAAGCTGAGGAATATTCCGTGGCCCAGGGCTTGCCAGTTTTGGAGTCGCTCGAGCGTGAGGTGTGCGCTGGTACTTTCTTGGACTGAATGGGTCATGAAAGGGTCCTTTTGTATCTTAGATTGCTGATACTCGAGCACCTCCTCAAGGTCTGAGGATGTTACCCTCAAGGTGCTACGGCGCGAACATCCGCATTCTGGGCTGCGGGTTGAAAGTGTTGGTTTCCTGAAACAGACCTCCGAATAAAATGCTCCGATGGGTCAATGCAGCCGACTCGAGCTTCGGTTCCAGCCCCTCGAGTCGGGAATCGGACAAGCGCCACGAGGTCAGGTTAGGCTTAAAGGTCGTGTAGCAATCGTCAAAATCGTGTAACCACAGCACTTGCTCACCGCGTTTAAACGCGAGCATCAAATCGCCGCAGACCGCTTGTCCGTAGGCCAGGCGCAGGCAGGGTCGGTCGCCGCTGAGGACAACACTGGGAAGATTTGCACCGTAGAGCGGACGATTGTGTAAACGCATTTCATTTTCGCAGGCGATGGCATTTTCGGTTGGGTGGTACAAAGAAGTGGTCACTGTTGCCCTCCAAAAAAGTTACGTTAAACGCGCAACTGGACGCTGACTTGGTACTGGATAGTTGAAACACTCTTGCCATCCCTCAGCGTGCATACCCACAGCGTTTCTGCGAGTTTCCCACCCACCCACCTTTGAGGTCGGTTGTCCGCTTCACGAGGGGAAAGTTGTTGTTTTCTACTCGTATAACTCACCATGTTTGTGGCGGTGAGGCTGACACAAACATAGGAAATGCCGTAATGCCGTCAGTCAAACCGAAAATCGCAGTGTTTCATCCAGTGTACTGGTGGAAGCGGTGATAAAGCCAGATGGCGTGCTGGACGATGGTTATCGGAAAGCGGTGGCGGTGGGGCTTGAAATCGGTCACGGACAGTTAGCCTACCCCGACCGGGTTAAGGCAACACAGCCCTCATGTGCCCTCCTCGAGCAGAAAAACCACCAGATTGCGCGGCCCATGTACCCCTTCTACCCTCGAGAGTTCAATATCACTGGTGGCACTGGGGCCAGAAATCCAGGTTAAGGCCCGTCCTGCACGCACACTCCCCTCGAGCGCGGCCACCCCTTCTGGCACGCTGCCCACAATTTGACGCCCCCACACAATGCATAGATGGGTGTCGGGAATCAGGGAGAGCACTCGCCGTCCCTGGCCGGGTCCGCCGTCCAGCACAATCGTTCCGGTCTCGGCGATGCCCAGCGCACAGGAGGTCAGCACCGCATCACAGGTCTCGAGCTGTTCTGGCGTGAGCGGGGGTTGGTCAAACACAGCGGTCAAACTCGAGGGCAAATCCACGTTCAGACCCGCAGGAACCACAATCCTCGAGAGCATGCGTCTGAAACACACTTCCTCGAGCAGGGTGGTGAGGTCGCTTTCCCGTCCCCTAATCACTTCGGCTTTGTACTCGGCAGTGCGTTCAGCAAACTGCTCGAGGATTTCGGTCCTGGTCCAGCCGCTGTTTTTGCGGTACGCTCGAGCCACACTTGCAGCACTCTGAACCCCGGCGGCACGCACTCGAGCCAGAATCGCTTCTTTGGCGCTCATTTATTTTTCCCCCACCACTCCCGGAAACTTTCCTTCGGCACTTGCTTCAAATCTCGAGTCTCAGTCCAGCCCCCCAGAAGTCCGGGGAGCGGGCCAATTTTACCCTCCTTCACCAGCGGTCCCTGCCCTAACCTTGCCAGTTTCTGGGCAAAGGCAAATCTCGAGGCGTCGCCAAACACCCAGGCCATCACGGTCATCGCACTTCCCTCGAGCGTGGGTAAACTCGAGTGGGCTTTCTTGTGCTCCACCGCCCTGGCCCGTAGATGCACCAAAACTTCGGGAATGTTAATTTTGACCGGGCAGGCATCATAACAGGCCCCGCACAGGCTCGAGGCGAAGGGCAAGGTGTTGGCGTTTTCATGCTCCATGCCAATGAGCTGCGGCGTCAGAATGGCCCCGATGGGACCGGGATACACGCTGCCGTAGGCGTGACCTCCGGCGCGTTCGTACACCGGACACACGTTGAGGCAGGCCGAGCAGCGAATGCAGTGCAGCGCTTGCCGCCCGACCTCATCCTCGAGCACCCTGGTGCGCCCGTTGTCGAGTAAAACCAGATGAAAGGCTTTGGGGCCGTCTCCCGCGTGAACTCCGGTCCAGAACGAGGTGTAGGGATTCATGCGCTCCGCCGTACTCGCTCGAGGGAGGAGTTGCAGGAAAATCTCGAGGTCCTGCCACTGCGGTAAAACCTTTTCAATGCCCATCAGGGTAATCAGGGTGTCCGGCAGGGTCAGACACATGCGTCCATTGCCCTCGGATTCCACCACGCCCACGGTTCCGGTAGCCGCCACCGCAAAGTTGGCCCCCGAAATCGCCACTTTTGCGCTGAGGAACTTTTTCCTCAAATAGGTTCTGGCGGCCCCGGCCAGCTCTCGAGGTTCGTCCGAAAGGTCCGGTAAGCCCAGTTCACGCACGAAGAGTTCCCGAATCTCGGCCCGGTTCTTGTGGATAGCGGGAACCAGAATGTGACTGGGTTTGTCATGCGCCAACTGCACAATGAGTTCGGCCAAATCGGTTTCTAAGGTGTGAATTCCGGCAGCCTCGAGCGCCCCGTTCAGATTGATTTCATCGGTGGTGATGCTTTTGACCTTCACCACGTCCTTCGCTCCGGTTCCCTGCACCAAACGGGTCACAATGGCCCGCGCTTCCTCGGCGTCTCTGGCCCAGTGAACCACGCCACCTGCCCTTGTCACACTTTGCTCGAGTTGCAGCAGAAGTGGCTCGAGATTGGCCATCACATGCGCTTTCAGACTCGAGCCTGCCTCACGCAGTTCTTCCCAATCGGGCAGCTCGAGAACCGTTTTTTCGCGCTTGGCCCTGATGGTACGGGTGGCGTGGCCCAGATTGCGCCGCATCTGTCCGTCTTGCAGGGTCAGGTGGGCCGCTTCGGGAAAGGGTTTTGCGGGGTGAATTCCTCCGTCACTCATATAGAAACCTCTCGTGTAGACGCTAAAATCTCAGCCAGATGGACCACTCGAGCGCCGGAACGCAACCTCGAGAGACCGCCGCCAATGTGCATCAGGCATGAGTTATCCCCCGCCGTACATACCTCGGCCCGCGTGGTAATCACCCTGGCGACCTTGTCGGAGAGCATCGCGCTCGAGGTTTCAAAGTTTTTGACTGCAAAGGTTCCGCCAAATCCGCAGCAGGTCTCAGAGTCTTCCAGCTCGAGCAGCTCGAGGCCCTGTACTTTTTTCAGGAGGCGCAGGGGGCCGTCTTCTACCCGCAAGAGTCTCATGGCGTGGCAGGTGGGATGGTACGTGACCCGGTGCGGATAATAGGCGCCCACATCCTCGAGCTTCAGTACCCCGGTGATAA
>JACMOA010000115.1 GCA_014378225.1 Deinococcales bacterium
CCAGCGTTCTCATTGTGACCCTCGAGCGTAACCCCAATCTATCCTTACTGAAAACCGAAAACCGAAAACCGAAAACCCATTTCTCATCGCTTGTACTCCCTTCCCTTCCAACGGTATTTCCCCCGCAGTCCGCGTAAATACACCGGAAGCGCCGCCAGTGGAGCCAGCGGCACGGTCAATGGCTCGAGCAAATCTTCCCGCGTGGTTCGTCCGGTTTTCAAATTGACCAGCAGCCGCTCGAGCAGGCCCAGCACGCCTAAAAGTCGCCACCCCTTGATAAACCACGGCGCGGTGTACAGCGCCAGATGAAAGGCCAGAGAGCCAATCAGCAGGGCGCGACTGCCGCCGTGAAAGCTGCGAAGATTCTTGCCAAACCCCTCGAGCACCTCGGCGTAGCCCCGGTACATTCGCACGCCTACCGCCGCGCCGCCTAACGCCAGACGCAGTTTTAGCCCCGTCCCCTTGACAATTCGGGCCAGTTTCACGTCCTCGAGCACTTCTCCACACACCCTTGCGTGACCGCCAATTCTCTCGTACGCGCTGCGCCGAAAGGCCATCAGTTGACCGTTTCCGGCAGCGGCCCCGGCAGAGGGAACGTAGGCCAGCGGGTAAGGAAAGCAGGCCAGCAGCACCGCGTCAATCAGGGGAACCAGCAGCCGCTCACTCCAGCCGCCCACCTTTTGACGCGGCCAAACGGTAAGCAAATCTGCCCCACTCCGCTCGAGTTCAGACACCACCGCCTCGAGCGCTCCGGTTTCCCACAGCACATCCGCATCGGTAAAAATCAGAATCTTCCCCCCTGCGCGTTCTGAAAGCTGTTGGCAGGCCCAGTTCTTGCCCATCCAACCTTCGGGCAACGCCTGACCCCGAACCACCTGAAAATGGGCAAAACCGCAGCCCAACTCGAGCGCCAATTCCAGGGTTCCATCGCTCGAGCCATCGTCCAGCACAATGAGTTCCACGCCACCTTGACAGGTTTGCTCGAGCAATCTGGGCAGGGTTTCGGTAAGGTTGAGGGCTTCGTCTCGCACCGGAAGTAGCAAGGAAATTCGTGGGGTTTTCGGTAGATTCGAAGACTCGAGAGGAACAGAAGAAGTCTTATTTTTTAAAACGGGGAAAAGCCATAGATTTATAATCAAGGTAGCAAATTTATAGAGGAGTGCATAAATTAAAAGCCGGTAGACTTTGTTTAGCATAGCGTCACGGTCATCGTCATATTAAATCACAGCTTCTCGAGCGCAAGTTTGAGCATTTTACTCAAAAATTCGGTGCTTTCCTGAGTGCTCGAGGGTCCGTGAACAATCTGGGTAAATCCAGGGAGTTCCCGCTCTGGGTCGTGGTGCTCGAGGTCGAAATCCAATTTGCTTAGCAGGGCGTTTAAATCTGGCTCGAGGTTTACGGTGGGCTTGCCTATCCATAGATACGCTTCTGGAAGTTGCTGACCCCTCAAAACGCAACGAAGGGCCATCGGGTAAAGCGGCACTCGAGATTTTTTAGCCAGCCACTCGGCCCCAGAATGCAGCTTTTGCAGCTTGCCCTGCGGTGAAACCTGACCCTCGGGAAAGATAAACAGCGGCTCTCCCCCCTCGAGCACCCGTATTGAGGCTCGTACTTCACTTGCACCTACCGCACCCAGCAAGCGAAAAAACGGCATCCGCTCGAGGTTATCGTCCGTCATCAGTCCGCGCATGGGCAGCCCGTGACTCCAGGCCAGTTCCGCCGCCAGATAGCCGTCCCACCACGAATGATGGTTGGCCGCAATTACCCCTCTGGACGGCATTTCCCCGCGCAGCCACACACCGCGCAGACCCTTCTTCACGCTCGAGCGCATAAGGTGGGGAAACAAAAACCGGACCCCACGCTCGAGGGTTTGGTGGGCTTTAGAGGAAGTGTTTGGAGAGGTTGGCATGGGTTAGACAATACTCGAGGGTCGGAGGGCGAGAACGTGAAAGCAGTTTAACTAAAAACTGGCAGACAGGCCGGGTAGGCGAGCAGACGGTCTGGCCCGCTAGGCGGACAGGCC
>JACMOA010000116.1 GCA_014378225.1 Deinococcales bacterium
GGAACCGAAAGCGCGGCTTCAGGCACGTTGATGCCCTTTTTGTCGCTCAGTTTGCCGCCAATCACCACGGTGGTCAGGATGTCCTGACCCTCGACCTTGACCACTTCAAGTTCGAGGTTTCCGTCGTCGAGCAAGAGTTTCATGCCGGGGCGCACGTCCTGCACCAGTCCGGCGTACTGGGTGGTGGCCCGCCGAACCGTGCCGTCCACCACTTCAGAGGTGAGGATAAACTCTTCACCCTTAACCAGCGTGACCGGGCCGTCCTTGAAGGTTCCCACCCGGATTTTAGGACCCTGTAGGTCCTGTAAAATTCCCACGGTGATGCCCTTTGCTCGAGCCAGATTGCGAACCATATCGTACGTTTCGCGGTGGTCTTCTTTGCTGCCGTGCGAAAAATTCATTCGCACCACATTGAGTCCAGCGTCCATCATGCGCCCCAGCGTTTCCACATTGCGGCTGGCGGGGCCGATTGTAGCCACAATTTTGGTGGCCCTTTGAATAGAATTGGTCATTAAAACCTCTGGTGGAGGGCGGGAACTCAGACTTCAGACTTCAGGTTTTCGTTTTTTCTGCCGCCTGTCGTTTGTCGTCAAACTTCAGACTTCAGACTCGAGAATCTGAGGTTCCCGACTCTTTATTTTTTAAGGGCTTTACGCCCCAGAAAAGCCGCACCCGCACCCAGTTCACCCTCGATGCGGAGCAGTTGGTTGTACTTGGCGATGCGGTCACTTCTCGAGGCGCTTCCGGTCTTGATTTGTCCGGCGTTGGTCGCCACCGCGAGGTCGGCAATGAAGGCGTCTTCGCTTTCTCCACTGCGGTGTGAAATCACCGTGGTGTAGCCGCTCTTTTTGGCCAGCTCAATCGCGTCCATCGCCTCGGTCAGGCTACCAATCTGATTGACCTTGACCAGAATAGAGTTGGCTACTTTCTCGTCAATGCCACGCTGGAGCCGCTCGGTGTTGGTCACGAACAAATCATCACCCACCAATTGCACCCGGTTCCCAATACGGGCGGTAATCTTGGCCCAGCCGTCCCAATCGTCTTCGGCAAGGCAGTCCTCGAGCGAAACGATAGGGTAACGCGCCACCCAGTCAGCCCAGAAATCCACCATTTCGTCGGTAGTGAGGGTTCGGCCCTCCCCCTCGAGATGGTACTTTCCGTCCTTGAACAGCTCGGTAACAGCAGGGTCGAGCGCAATAGCGATGTCCTTGCCAGGCTCAAAACCTGCGTTTTGAATGGCCTCGAGCAGTACCTCAAGGGCTTCTTCGTTGCTCTTGAGGTCAGGGGCAAAGCCACCCTCATCGCCTACGTTAGTGTTGTAACCGCGTTTACTTAGCACTTTTTTGAGCGCATGGAAGGTTTCGGTACCGTAGCGCAGCGCTTCACCAAAGCTGGGTGCGCCCACGGGCATGACCATGAACTCCTGAAAATCCACGCTGTTGTCTGCGTGTGCGCCGCCGTTAATCACGTTCATCATCGGCAGGGGCAGGGTTTTGGCGTTGCTGCCGCCCAGGTAGCGATAAAGTGGAATGTTGAGGGCGTTAGCCGCTGCCCTTGCCGCAGCCATCGAAACCGCCAGAATCGCGTTGCCGCCCAGTTTGCTCTTGTTCCCGGTGCCGTCCAGCTCGAGCATGGTGCGGTCCAGTGCAATCTGCTCAAAAGCGTCCATCCCAATCAGGGCGGGGGCAATGGCACTACGAACGTTCTCGACAGCTTTGAGCACACCTTTGCCCATGAAACGGGTTCCGCCGTCGCGCAACTCGAGCGCCTCGTGAGACCCGGTACTAGCCCCGCTGGGAACGATAGCCCGACCCATAATCCCGCCCTGCAAATGAACTTCCGCTTCCACGGTAGGATTTCCTCGAGAGTCGAGCACTTCTCTGGCCACAATATTGACGATTTTACTCATAATTCCTCCAGCGACCCTTCAAAGTCACTCAAATTATACAGCATAAAAATACCGTCTCAAACGACCTCGAGCACTCTTTCAGCATTTTGCTCGAGGTGAGAGTGGGGTTTTAGCCGAAAAAACTTATGCAGACAAACCTTGTGCTGAAGCTTCAAGGTGTACCTGTGACACTATACCCTCGAGCCACCTATGAAAGTAAACCCTCAAGTCCTACCCTTGCCCAAAATGTCAGAGGAGGGTCATTGGAGTGTCAGGCGCAGTTCTCTAAAGTTATCCACAATTTTTATGCACAGGGGCGAAGTTTTACACAGGTGATTTCATGATTACTCGTGCTGAAAGCACTTTAGAGGGCTAAAGTTTTACACAGGGGTTGTGGATAGATTTCTCAGAAGGCACATTTGATTGAGCGAAAGGTCTGGATTTCCCCAAATTCATGACACTCGAGCCTGACTCAAAATCGGTCGTGAAATTTAGACCCTCAGCGGCACCACAACCGCGCTGTAACCGCTATCCTCAGCCGCTTTAAACAGCGCAGGCGTGTTGGAACCAGAGAGCTGAATGAGTACTTCTCCCTCGAGCGGGCCCAAAGCAACAGTGACGTACTTGGCACTGAAAGCCAGGGTAAGTGCTGGCTCGGTCCCCTCCTGAAATACCTCTAGCACGTCCTGTGCTCGCCCGTAATCCCCCTCGGAGGCCAAGGACAGACTTGAACCGCTAACTTGAAACTCAACGCGGTTGTTGGCCGTCTTGTCGGCTAGCACCGCCACCCGGTTCACCGCTTCACGAAGTTGAGTGGCTGACAGGCGCACCGAAAGTTTGACCTCCCTAGGAATAACCCGCTCGTAGTCAGGAAATTCACCCTCGAGCAGTTTGAGATTCAGTTTCCAGCGCGGCGTGGTCAGACTCAGGACACTTCCGGCAAAGGTCAGATGAACCTCGCCGTCTTTGAGCAATTTGATGAGTTCGTCCACCGCTCGAGCAGGCAGAATTAGGCTTTTTTCGGCGCTGGAACCTGCAAAATCGTGCAGAGCAAGCCTAAATCCGTCCGAGGCTACCACACGGGTGCGCTTTTCGCTCATCTCGAGTTTTATGCCCCGGAACACCGCCTGGAACGCCTCGGTAGCGGCGGCATAACGCACGCTCGAGAGCGCACGGGAAAACTCTCGAGCGTCCAGCACGGTGTCAAAATGAGTGGGGAAGCTCAGCTCTGGGTAAGCGTCCAGGTCTCCGGTTTGCAGCTTGGTTTTGAAGCCGCCACCCTGAATGTTGAGTTCGTTGCCGTGCAGCTCGAGTTCAACCAGTTCACTCGATAAGCTACGCACAATTTGCGAAAACAGGTGCGCCGGAACCACCACGGTGGCTTCCTCGCTGACCTGGGCGGCCACAGAAGTCTCCAGGTCCAACTCGAGGTTGGTTCCACTAAGTCTCAGACCTGCACCGGTGGCCTCGAGTTTGAGGTAGGTCAGGATGGGGTTGCTCGAGCGAGCCTGCACGATTCGCTCGAGACTGGATAAACTTTCTGCCAAAACTTTTTTAGTCGCTTGAATCATCACTAGTAGGTCTCCTTTCTCACACTCTCATCTTCTGAGGAATATTTTAGCTGAATCTGGAAAACAGGGTCTGCGCTAAAAAAAGAATATATAAAGATATAAATGATAGTAGTAGTAGTAGTAGGGCCTGTGGATAATGTGGATAAGTGGCTTGGGGCTTCACCCAGACGTAATAAATTTATCCACAGGCCCTGTGGATAACTCGGCTTTTCCTGTGGATAACCTGTGGATAACACCTAAGTTATCCACAGGGGTAAAGTTATCCACAATTTATCCACAGATTTATCCACAGATTTAGGGCTAGTTATCCACAGATTTGACAGGGTTATCCACAGGAATCC
>JACMOA010000117.1 GCA_014378225.1 Deinococcales bacterium
AAACATCCTACCGTCATTTTTAACCACGGCTACGGCAGCTTCAGCAAGCAGAACGCCTCGAATTTTCAGGAACTGGCCAGTCACGGCTATGTAGTCCTCTCGATAGCGCATCCAGGCGATTCATTGCTGGCCCAGGACGGACAGGGAAATATGCTCGAGTTTGATGGTCAGAACAGTGTTTACCTGAATATTCAAAAAAACTCCAAAGCCCAGATTCCTGCCCTTGCCAAACGCCTTGCTGCGCAACGAAACGCCCAAACGTCCACCAAATACGCCGATGCCAGCCATGAACTGGCCCGAAGCCTGCCGTATACCCTGCTCGAGCCGATGAAAAAACTCTGGCTCGAGGACACCCTTTTTCTGATTGGGACGCTTTCACAGCCCAACAAGGCCAAAATTCTCGAGACCACAGACCCAGCACAAATCACGCTGATGGGCCACTCGTTTGGTGGGATGATTGCGCTCGAGGTGGCCAAAAATCCGCCTGTTGGCGTGCAGCACATCGTCAATTTAGACGGCCCGTGGGTGGAATATACCCAAGAAGAAACCGCTCAACTTCAGGTCCCGGTACTGGCCCTGTTGAGCACCCAGAACAGGCTCGAGAATCAGGACCTTAGCTTATATGGCACGTTTGATTCCCTACTGAAACGCACCTCGAGCGGAACCCACCTCCTCGAGCTTGCGGGTACGGCCCACATGAATTTTACAGACCTGAACTTCATTCCCATCCTGAAACGGTTCACGCCTTTGCTGGGTAAAGCAGATAATAAACGCATGGCAACCGTGATGAACCGCGCCATACTTGAGTTTCTAAAAAGAGACCCTTTGAGCGCAGAGTTCTCGAGTCCGTTGTTGAGCGGCTCGAATGACCTATCCCAACGCTTTTATCCCGCTATCCTCGAGCAAAGCCCCAAAGCCCTATAATCCACTCATGTGGGAACCCGTTATTGGCCTCGAGATTCACCTTCACCTCAGCACCCAGACCAAAATTTTTAGCGCCTGCCCCACCGATTATTACGGTGAAAGCCCGAACACCCGCACCGACCCGCTCACGCTGGGACTGCCGGGCACCCTGCCCACCACCAACGCAGAGGCTGTAGAAAAGGCCATCATGTTTGGGCTGGCGCTCAACTGCGATGTGGCGGGTAAGACCGAGTTTCACCGCAAAAATTACTACTATCCAGACGCGCCCAAGAACTTTCAGCTTTCACAGTACGACCGCCCAATTGCTCGAGACGGCTGGCTCGAGGTAAACGGTACGCGAATCGGCATCACCCGCGCCCATCTCGAGGACGACGCCGGAAAGCTGATTCATCCGGCCTACGCCGATTATTCCTTGCTAGACCTCAACCGCGCAGGGATGCCCCTGATTGAGATGGTCACGGAGCCAGAAATCAGGAGCGCGGACCAGGCTCGAGACTTTCTGAACATCGTGCGCTCGATTGCCCAGGCGCTCGGCGTTTCGGACGCTAACCCGGAAGAAGGCAAAATGCGTTGCGATGTGAACGTGTCCATTCGCCGCGCTGGGGAGCCGTTTGGAACCAAAGTAGAGGTTAAAAACCTGAATTCGTTCAAAAGTGTGGCCAGGGCGCTCGAGTATGAAATAGAGCGGCAAACCAAAGTGCTCGAGCGCGGCGGCAAAATCGCTCAGGATACGATGGGCTGGGACGAGGGCGGCCAGAAAACCTACGTCATGCGGACCAAAGAAGGCGAGGCCGACTATCGCTACTTCCCCGAGCCAGACCTTCCTCCGCTCAACATCACGCCCGAGATGATTGCGAGGGTTAGAGCCAGGATGCCAGAGCTTCCGGCCCAGAAAGAAGCCCGCCTCAGGGCGCTCGAGGTCCGTGAGGCCGACGCACACACCGTGGCTTACAGCGTGTCCCTCTCGAGTTTTTTGGACCGGGTGCTCGAGGGCTATGCTGGCAAGTCTCAGAACCTGGTGAATTGGCTGGTAGGCGACGTGAGTGGCTGGCTGGCGGCGCAAGCGCTGGACATTGCACAGAGTTCGCTCGAGCCTGCACACTTACGAAATCTGGTGCAGTTGATTGACGAAGGCGTGATTTCGGGCAAGATGGCCAAAGAACTTCTGCCGGAGGTCATGACTGGACTTGAGCCTCGAACGCTGGTTTCAGAGCGCGGTCTAGCGGTGGTGACGGATACCGGGGCCATTGAAGCCGCCATTGACGCGGTGATGGCGAGTAATGAAAAGGTGCTCGAGCAGATTCGGGGTGGCAACCTCAAAGCGGTGAACTCCCTGTTTGGACAGGTGATGAAATTGACTGGCGGTAAAGCTCAGCCGGAACTGGTGCGCGATTTGTTAAACGGAAAGTTGGGATTGTAGGGCGCTCAAGGGTTCAAAAGAGGGATGGGGAAAACGCTACATGTCCTTCTTTTGAGATTTTTCATGTCTCTCCTACCTCAAAAATATTCCGTGCTAGGCTATAAAAATGGAATACCGATTATTAGGCAGCACCTCGCTAAACGTCTCGAGCATCGGTTTTGGGGCTTGGGCCATTGGGGGCAGTTGGGGCGACGTAACCGAAGAAAGCGCGATGGCGGCGCTGCACGGCGCACTGGACGCAGGAACCAACTTTTTTGACACCGCCGATGTGTACGGCGACGGACGCAGTGAGCGCTTGATTGCCCGTTTGCGCCGTGAGCGCAGCGAGCCCTTTTACACCGCCACCAAAGCGGGCCGCCGCCTTCCCAGTCAAACTGTGGAAGGGTACTCGAGCGCCAACCTGCGCGGCTGGGTCGAGCGTAGCCTGCAAAACCTCGAGAGTGAAACTTTAGATTTGCTGCAACTTCATTGCCCACCCTCGGATTTATACAAACGCGACGAGGTGTTTGACACCCTCGAGCAACTCAAAAAAGAGGGACTCATTCGGCATTACGGCGTGAGCGTAGAGAAGGTAAGTGAAGCGTTGGACGCGCTCGAGCACCCCGGTGTGGAAACGGTGCAAATCATTTTCAACCTGTTTCGCCTGAAACCTGCTGAAGAATTTTTTGCGGCGGCGAAGGTCAGAAAGGTGGGAATTATCGCTCGAGTGCCGATGGCTAGCGGCTTGCTGACCGGAAAAATCACACGAGACACCCAGTTTGCCCCAGACGACCACCGCAATTTCAACCGTCACGGCGAAGCGTTTGACATGGGCGAAACCTTTTCCGGCGTAGATTTCGAGGTGGCGCTCGAGGCCGTGGATGAGCTGAAAAAACTCGTTCCAGAGGAAATGACCCTGGCCCAGTTTGCCCTGCGCTGGATTTTGATGTTCCCGGAAGTGAGCTGCGCCATTCCGGGGGCCAAAACCCCCAAGCAGGCCCAACAAAACGCCTCGAGCGCGGATTTTCCGGCCCTAAGTGCTTCAGCAATGGCTCAGGCTCGAGCGATTTACGATAGCCGCATCCGGGGGCTGGTGGAAAACCGCTGGTAAGCTCAAGCAGTCTTCATCAAGTCTAAATATTAGCCTAGTTTTCCCTTACCTCCCCGCACCCCCGCGTAAGTTTGATACCATAGCCTTGACTGTGCGTCTGGGCTATGGCTCAGACGCACCTAAGCTGTATCTTTTAAACAATTGCAAGAGTGTGGAGTGTGAGTTTTGTGCCGACGTACATCTATAAAAATTTAACCACTGGCGAAGTTTTTGAAGTTCAGCAACGTATGGTCGAGGACGCCCTGACCCATCATCCCCAAACCGGAGACCCGGTAAAAAAGCTGGTCAGTGCGCCTGCCATCGCCTTCAAGGGGTCTGGGTTTTACGCCAACGACTCGAGGGCCAGCCAGAGTTCTGGGGCCAACAAACCTAAAGCCGAGGACTCGAGCGGCAAGTCCGAAGGTAAGTCCGAAGGTAAGTCCGAAGGTAAATCCGAATCGGGAAGTTCTGACAGCAGCGCACCCGTCTCGAGTACACCCTCCTCGAGCACGCCTTCCTCGAGCACGCCCTCCGTGAGTACGCCCCCCGCATCCACGTCCAGCTCATCTGCTGCACCTGTATCCTCGAGCAAGACGGGTTAGATGTTTTAAAATATCCTGCACCACTC
>JACMOA010000118.1 GCA_014378225.1 Deinococcales bacterium
AGTGCTCGAGCTGCCGCCCCGCGCCAGTGTGGACGCGCTGTATGTGCCGCAAAGCGTGCTGAACGCAGAAACCGCAGCCACCCGCAAAGCAGAGAATGATGCGCTCGAGGCGGCATATGCGCTCAGAACGCCGCAGAAGTGGATTTTGCCGTTCATTCCACCGCTCGAGAGTGTGATTACCAGCGTTTTTGGCTCGGCACGGCGCTACAAAAATGGCGGCAAGGTCAACTATCACTACGGCACCGACCTGCGCGGCAAGGCGGGAACGCCCATCAAAGCAACTAACAAGGGAACGGTGGTGGTGGCCGGAACTTACGCCACACGAGGCGGCCTCACCGTGATAGACCACGGCGCGGGGGTGGTGAGCGCTTATTTCCACCAATCCAAAATTGGGGTCAGAGTAGGCCAGACGGTGGAGCAGGGACAAATTATTGGCGAGGTGGGCAACACCGGATACTCGCTGGGGGCGCACCTGCACTGGGAAATGCGGGTACGCGGTGAGGCCACGGACCCCTGGAAGTGGGCAGGGAAGCTGTGGCCTTAAAAAATTCAAATGTACTCGAGAGCCACTGGGAAAGACCAAGAGGGGATTTCCAACCCTCGAGTAAAAAGGGTTTTACCTGGTTTTCTTTGTTCCTAATTTTGCTGTGCTCCAGCCTGAATGTACACGCACAAGCCCTCGAGTCTTCTCCCAAACTCGAGTCCAGCCGCAAAATTGTGAAGTGGGGGCGGCTCGAGCTGAGTTTACCGCGCCAGATTTCTCCGGGTCAGGCGTTCAGCCTGCGCTTTTCCGGGCGAGGTGCATCTCGGGTGCGGGTCCGTTTTCCGCTCGAGGGCTTTGAAACCCTGGGCAGCACTCTCGAGTCTCCTGAAAGCGTCAAAAAAAGCTTTGTGCTGGGCCGCGCCCGGCTCGAGGACCAAAAAAATATTCCGCTCGAGCTGATTTCTCAGTACGAAATTTTGAAGTTGAGCCTACCGCTCGAGGTTGAAAAAAAAGAGGTTCAGCAGCTTGAGTTCAAGAAAACAGAGTTTTTGAGCATCAACAAAAACCGCAGCGCCGAAGATTTCAAACTGGGCAAAATTTATGGGCTTTCCGGCTCGAGGGCCTGGACTGAACCCTTCGCCGCACCCGTCCGAGGCCGCATCACCAGCCCTTACGGAACCCCGCGCCAATACACTCCTGGCACTCCCATCAGCTACCACAGCGGCATTGATTACGGCAGCCCCAGTGGAACACCCATTTACGCGGTCAACGCCGGACAGGTGGCCTTTGTGGGCCATTACGCGGTGCGCGGCAATATTACGGTGCTCAATCACGGTCTGGGCCTCTACACAGCCTACCTACACCAATCCAAAATACTGGTCAAAGTGGGTCAAAAAGTTGCTCGAGGGCAAAAAATAGGCGAAATCGGCAGCACGGGCCTTTCCACCGCACCGCACCTTCACCTCGAGTTCCGACTGCGCGGGGTGGCGGTGAGTCCGCTTGAGTGGTTGGGGAGGGTGATGCCGTGAGGAGAGTGAGAAATGATGGGTTATCAGTTGTCAGTTAAGAAGATGCTAGGCGATGCGTTTTAAACTGAGAACCAAGAATTGCTTATCACTCATCGCTAAGTCATCGAAAACCGAGAACCGAAAACCAAACTCCCCTAACATGACCTCCTACTCCCTAGGCACACTCCAACAAATCGTCGAAGGCTACGCCAGCGGGTATTTTCCGATGGCTAACGGGCGGGGGCGGCTGGGTTGGTACTCGAGCCAGACCCACACCCTGATGCCGCTGGATGGGCGCTTTCACATTCCACGTTCGCTCAAGCGGGCGCTCAACAGTGGGCGCTTTGAAGTTCGTATCAACACCGCCTTTACCGAAGTGGTCCAGGGTTGCGCTGCCCGCGAAGAAACCTGGATTTCGGATGAACTCGAGAGGATTTACCTCGAGCTGAACCGCGCTGGCGTAGCCCACAGCTTTGAGACCTGGGAAGGAGACGTGCTGGCCGGAGGCGTTCTTGGTCTGGCCCTGGGGGGGGCTTTTATTGGTGAAAGCATGTTTTACCGCATTCCAGAAGGGTCCAAGGTGGCGCTGGTGCGTTTGGTAGAGCACTTACGTGCTCAAAGGTTCACCCTGTTTGACGCCCAGCTTCAAAATCCTCACCTCGAGCGCTTTGGGTCTTTCGAGATGCGCGAAAAAGAGTACAAAAAGTTGCTCGAGGGGGCGATTCAACTTCCCAGCCGCTTTGTTTGACCCCTTTACAGAGAGGCTCTTGGGAGTTTCTTTAGAACTGCTCGAGCGCGTGTCAGTCCCTTGATTTTTAGGAAGAGTGTGAAATAACCCTCCAGAATAAGACTGTGTTCTAAGCCGCTCTCATGCCTTTGCGTTATACACTACGGACTATATGAACCGCGCTTTTAGGGTCACTTTCGGCCTAACCCTGCTTTCCACAACATTGCTCTCTGGGTGCGGCGGCGGTCCAGAAACCGCAGGCAGCGGGGGCAAAGAATTGCTGCGTTTTCGCAATGCCAGCCTGCCCATAGCCTACAAGGAAGAAGCTTTCAGAGCCGAGTTGCAACTCAGTGGGGCGGTAGGGACTCAGCAGTTTCGCCTCGCAGACGGCGACCTACCCCCTGGTATCGCGCTCAGCGGGTCAACGCTGTCTGGAACGCCCACCCAGCCGGGAAGCTACAGTTTTACGGTGCGGGCCAGCGATGGCGCACTTTCGAGCACGGTGCAAAAATTCTCACTGGCGGTGCAGGAACAGCCCACACCTGTGCTTGCGCTCGAGCTACCTGTCACCGAAGTGCGCGATACCACTCGAATTCCGCTTCGCATTACTGGAGCGCGTAAGGTCGGGTCTGCGCGGTTAATGTGGCGAGTTCCGGCAGGCGTAACGGTGAGCGCAGTAAACGCCGGAAACGCCAAACCGCTCACCTTCTGGCAGGTCAAGGACGGCAAACTGACCGTGGATATGGGTTTTGCAACCGCACCCGCCAGGGAAGATATTCTGGCCTTCCTGAGCCTCAAAGTGGCTAAACCCATGAAAATGGTTCCTGGAAATATTGGCTTCGAGGTGCGCTCGAGCGAGGGCAAAACTCTGAACACCAATGCGCTGCCCGGACTGGCTCCGGTAGCTCCAGCCACAGACCCGGTAAAGGTAGGACCGACCATACCAGACCCGACAGCCAAACCAGACCAGACAGAGCAAGACCCTACCAAAACGCCGCCTGTCCCCGGAGAGACGCCTCCAGGTGATGCCTCGCCAACCACACCTCCAGCAGAGACTCCTCCGACCGCACCGCCTAACCCTCCCGGCGATACGCCCCC
>JACMOA010000119.1 GCA_014378225.1 Deinococcales bacterium
AGACGGCCTCGAGACCCTTTAACGCTTCGAGAGATGGGTTTGTGCTGGGCGAAGGCGCAGGAATCGTGGTTCTGGAAACCCTCGAGCACGCCCAAAAACGTGGAGCGCACATCTACGCAGAAGTGGTGGGGTTCGCCACCAGCGCAGACGCTTATCATATGACCAATCCTGCCCCAGAGGGACGCGGCGCGGCGCGGGCCATGCGTCACGCCCTAGCTCGAGCGCAGATTAACCCGGAGCAGGTGGGTTACGTGAACGCACACGGAACCTCCACTCCAGCAGGAGATTTGGCCGAAACCCAGGCGATTCGGGCTGTGTACGGCGAACACGCCAGTAAGCTGGCCGTCTCGAGCACCAAGTCCATGACCGGACACCTGCTGGGCGCAGCGGGGGCCATCGAGGCCATTGCCACGGTACAGGCGCTCTCGAGCGGGGTTTTGCCACCCACTATCAATTACACAGACCCAGACCCAGAGCTGAATCTGGATTATATTCCCAATGTTGCCAGAGAGCATCAGGTGGAATACGCCGTTTCCAACAGCTTTGCTTTTGGCGGTCAGAACGCGGTTTTGACTTTCAAGCGCTTTAAGTAGCGCAAGCGCCAAACTCGCAAACGCTGAACGTCAAAATCATCCCCGACGTTTGCGTTTAGCGTTTGTTGTGACCTGTCACTCGAGCTAAATCCACAACTCAACACGCTCGAGCGAACTCATGCGAGGCTTTTTTAAATATGTAAGCCAATGCGTGGTTGGATTTGGTATGTTGTGAGATACTACGTGAGCTTCCGTGCAAAGATTCAGGCGTGCAGGAATTTAACTGTACGCCTTTTAGTTTGCCTCGAGGAAGCACAGGAGTTGATTATGGCTGTAGGTAAAGTGAAGTGGTTTAACGCAGAAAAAGGCTTTGGATTCATCGAGACCCCCGGTAGCGCCGACGTGTTCGCGCACTTCTCCGCCATCCAGGGTGCGGGCTTCAAAAAGCTCAACGAAGGCGACGAAGTGGAGTTCGACATCGAAGAAGGTCAGCGCGGCAAAGGCCCGCAGGCCAAGAACATCGTGGTGACTCGCGCTGCGCCCGAAGGCGAATTCAGCAGCCGTCCCCAGCGTAGCAGCAGCCGCTGGTAATCAGCCACAGGCTGAACCCGTCTAAAACTACCCTATTCAAAGAGGTCCCTCCGGGGACCTCTTTTTTTGCTTTCTCGAGCCACCTTGCTCAGGCCACCTTCTTGTTCCAGTTCAACGCTCGAGCAGACTCAAAACCTCTACATGGGCGGTTTGCGGGTAAAAATCCCAGGGTTGAACGTGGCTGACTTTCCAACCCGCTCGAGCCAGCATTCCCACGTCGCGGCCCCAGGTAGAGGGGTCGCAAGAGATATAAACCACCCGCTGCGCTTTGGAGGCGCTGATACGCTCGAGGGTCCTTTTATCCAATCCCGCTCGAGGAGGGTCCAACACAATCACATCCACATCACGGCGCAAATCGGCGGCTTCGCCTTCAAAGAACTCTACATTGCCTATTCCCAGACGGTTCGCGTCACGGTCTCCGCGCTCGAGGGCTTCTCGAGACACATCCAGCACCGTAACCCGCTCGAACTGAGAGGCCAGATTGAGGCCGATAGACCCCGCGCCACCGTACAAATCCAGCGCGTGCGCTCCCTTTCCGGCCAGTTTGAGTGCTGCAATGTACAGCTCCGAAGCCGCCAGCGGGTTCACCTGGGCAAACCCGGTAGCCGAAACCGACAGCTCGAGCGCTCCAAACTTCTCGAGCACGGTTTTTTCACCCCACAAGAGCTTGGCACCCTTACCAAAGCGCTTTTTGTCCGGCGGAGCCAGCGAGACACCCGCCGCGCCCACGCCCGCCAGATGATGGGCCGCCTTGCCGTAGCCAGAGCGCTCACCGTCGCCTATCAGGGCCACCAGCACCTCTCCGGTCATGCGGCTCGAGCGCAACACAATCTCTTTGGCCTCACCCAACTCTTTGGGGTTCAGGCGCTCGAGCAGGTCGTGAATCTGCTCACTGGCGATGGGGTCCCCCGTAAGGGCTACAAAGTCGTGGCTTTCGCGGCCCCGGTAGCCCACCCGTCCGCCTTCAATCGCGTACTGAACCACGGTGCGGTAATGCCAGCGGTCTGGGCTAGGGTGAGTGGGGAGTACCGTGGCGCTAACCTTGCCAATTCGCTCGAGCGACTCGAGTACAAACTCGCGCTTGTACTCGAGCTGGGCCTCGTAGTTTGCATGGGCCAGATTCAGGGTAGGTGGCAGGTTTTCAGCCGGAACCCGCCTTTCCGAAGGCTCGAGCACACGGGTCACTCTGGCCCGCAGCACACCTTTAGACGCGATGGGTTCGGCCTCAACGCGCTCACCAGGAAGTGCGCCTTCCACCAGAATGACCTGACTTCCGGCCCCTCGAGTTTCGGGTTTAGCTTCGGATTCAGGCTCGAGCGCAAGGGGTTCACCCTTCACTCGAGCGAGGCCGTATCCTCCGGTCACAATTTTTTCTATTTTGAGTTCCAAGAGACTTTCTCCTTTTTAGACTTCTTCCAGAAGTCACAATGAGCTATGAGCTATGCCTGCCACGTCCTGCGCTTCATACGTCAGGCCGCTCGAGTTAGAAAACCAGCTTATCTTTTAACGGGTATAGAGCTAAAAATATAGCCCAGAAGTCTTTTAGCTCATCACTCATTACTCATAGCTCATCACCTATCCAAGCAAAAAAGGCGCACAGAAGTGCGCCCCCAAACACATCATCTTTTCTATCTTACAGTTCTGCAACACTCACTTCAGGGTCTTCAAACTCGAGGTAGGTATATCCCAGCAGTTCTTCCACATAATCCTCGAGCAATTCCTTGCTCTGGGCCACACTCAAACCGTGTTTTTTCTGGGCCATTTTGGTTTGCTTTTCCATAGACTCGAGCAGCATCGCTTCCTCGTAGCCCATGTTTTCCATCATGCGGCGGGCTTTCTGACCCCGCACAAACAGTTCAACCTCGTACTTTCCGCCCGCTTTAACCCGCACATGGGCTTCGTTGACCTTGCCAAACAGGTTGTGGGCGCTGCCCAGAACATCCTGATAGGCTCCCATCAGAAACACACCCAGATAATAGGGCTTGCCATCGAGTTCGTGCAGCGGCAGGGTGCTCTTAACGTCGCGCAGGTCAATGAATTTGTCCATTTTACCATCGCTGTCGCAGGTAATGTCCACCAAAACCGCGTCTCGGGTGGGTTTTTCGTTCAGTCGGGCCAGCGGAACCACTGGAAACAGCGTATCAATGGCCCAATTGTCCGGCAAGCTCTGAAACAGGCTGAAGTTGCATACGTACTTGTCGGCCAGAATTTTGGGTAGGTCCTCGAGTTCGTCTGGAACATAGTCCAGGTCTTTCACGAACTTGGCCACTTTTTGCAGAATCAGGTTATAAATTGCCTCGCCCCTGGCGCGGTCATACAAGCTCAAGTAGCCCAGGTCAAACAGGTTGTGCAACGTTTCCTTATCAGCGTTGGCGTCGTTGAAGGCTTCGCGGTAGTTGCGCTTATTGACACTCTCGAGCAGTTCTTCAAGGTCTGTCACCACCTGATGCTGGTCTTCGGCCTTCTCGAGCAGCATCGGTTGCTCACGGGTGGGTCCAATCGCGTCCACCACTGGAACAATCAACACCGAATGGTGTGCGGTGAGCGCCCGCCCGGATTCACTCACAATATTAGGCGTGGGAACCTTCATACCCCTACACACCTCGGCGATGGTGTACACCACGTCACTGGCATATTCAGACAGGGTGTAATTCATGCTGGCGTAAAAAGTGGTTTTACTACCGTCGTAATCCACACCCAGACCGCCGCCCACATTCAGGTACTTGATGCGTGCGCCGCGCTTCATCAGGTTGGCGTAAACCTGGGTAATCTCGCGCACACCCACCTTGACCCGGCGAATGTCGGTAATCTGGCTGCCGATGTGACAATGCAGCATTACCAGCGAGTCCAGCATATCCTCTTCACGCAGTCGCTCGAGCACGGCTAGCAGCTCTGAGGCATTGAGGCCGAACTTGGCCGCATCGCCGCCGGACTCTTCCCACTGACCACTGCCCTTGGCGTGCAACCGAAAGCGCACCCCAAAAGCGGGTTTGATGCCAAGTTCTTTGGAGATTCTGAGCGTGCGGTCCAGCTCCGAAAGTTTCTCGAGCGTAATCACCACGTTCTTACCGAGTGAGCGGCCCCACAGGGCCAGTTTTAGGAAACCATCGTCTTTGAAGCCATTGCAGCACAGTAGCGCCTCGGGGTTGAGGTCCTGAGCCAGACACAGCGCCAGTTCGGCCTTGCTGCCTGCCTCGAGTCCGGTGGCGTAGTCGTAGCCCGCGTCTGCAATGGTTTCTACCACCATGCGGCGCTGGTTGACCTTGATGGGAAACACACCCTGATACTTGCCCCGGTAATCGTAGGTTTCGATGGCTTTACGAAACGCCTCGTTAATCTGGCGCACCCTCGAGCCGAGCACCTGGGGAAAGCGCAGAATTAACGGCAGGGATTCGCCGGAAGCCACGATTTCGTCCACCATATCCACCATTGAGGCCGATAATCCTCCAGGTGGCGTTACTTCCATTTCACCATCATCAGACACCCTGAAAAAGCTGCTGCTCCAGTAGGGAACGCTGTACAGCTCAGCAGCGTCGGCGGGTTTAAGGGTGTTTTTCAAGGGATGGTCCTCCAGAAGACTTGGTGTTTTGTCTCCGTACTCGAGCGCTACATTAAAAAATGAAACCATAGGCACGAGCCTGCTGTCTCTGTTCCAGAGCACCATAATACAGGATTTTCATGGGACATAAAGCACGTCATGGTTTTGTCAATTTTGGTCAAAATATGAACACCCAAACTTGAAAAAACATGCACCCGCTCGAGTGTTTCCGGCTCGAGCTGCTTATGAAACATTCGCAAGAGTTTGGAGAGTTTTAAAATCAGCTCGAGTGTAAACTAAATGCGAGAACAAAACTAAAAAAAGCAAGGCGTTCAACCTTGCTCTTTTTGAAACTCTATGGCGGTCCGGACGGGATTTGAACCCGCGACCTTCTGCGTGACAGGCAGATATGCTAACCGCTACACTACCAGACCGTACCTTGTGAAACACCCGGCAACAGGCAGAAAAGAGTGTACTCGAGCGAGGGTGAAAAAGCAAATTTTTGGTCGAGCCGCACCCTCTCAACCACAGGCAACAT
>JACMOA010000120.1 GCA_014378225.1 Deinococcales bacterium
ATTTCTTCGATGTTGGCGGCTACATCCTTTTCACTCTGGCTGTGTCCGGGGCGCTCTGCGGTAGTGCTGTCCGAAATCAGCAGTATCGCGCCCTCGTCGCCAATGTCGGTCAGGCGCTCGAGCTGGCTGAGTTTGCCGTCTGTGGGAAAGGGGTCCAATTTGAAATCTCCGGTATGCACGATGTTGCCCACCGGAGTGCGAATAATCATGCCGGAGTTGTCCGGGATGGAGTGGGTCATGCGGACCAAATCTACCGTGAAATGCTTGCCAATCTGCACTCGAGCGTCGGATTCTACCGGTCTGAGGTCCAGGTCGCCGTCTCGGAGGCCAAATTCGTAAAGTTTCTCTCGTACCAGTCCCAGCGTGAGGCCCGCGCCGTAAATCGGCACTTTGGGCAGACGCGGCACAATGTACGGCATGGACCCGATGTGGTCCTCGTGGCCGTGGGTCAGCACCCAACCCTTGATGAGTGCGGCGTTTTGCTGCAAATACTCGATGCGGGGAATGATAAGGTCCACGCCCATCATGGTGGAATCCGGGAAGGCGAGGCCGCCGTCTACCAGCAAAATCTCGTCTTCATAGCGGTAAGCGAACATATTCTTGCCGATTTCGCCCATACCGCCCAGCGGAATTACTTCTACATAGTCCTGTGCCGTGTCCTGTGCCATCTCACTCCTCGAGCGCGGACCCATCCATTTTAAGCCCACGCGTTCCCTCGAGCGCGTCGGGGAAATTCTAGATTGTTAAGACCCAAATGGGGTCACTGCATCATCAATAGGGTTTACCAAAAAAGGCTGATTCACTCGAGCAGAAATCCCAAATGTACGGCCCACCCAGCGTGAGAACGGAAGTCCTCGAGCGCGTCTGCACAGAGCATAGCAGCTTTTTATGAACACGGGGGATTTGGGAGGAAATGGGCCGGGTGTCCTAAAGTCCTGGGGATGCTGTTGTCAATCCAAAGCAAACGTCAAACGCTGAACGCCAAAAACAGGTCGGCGTTTGACGTTCAGCGTTTGCGGTTTAGAGTCCAAGCTTTGTAAAGTGAAATTCAACTTCCCTCAAAAGCACTTACCTGTCTCGACTAATTTTCTTCGCAAAGGTCAGGGTCTGGAATACTGAAAGTCTATGCTCGAGATGTTACCCACCGTTTACACCACTTTCCTCGAGCGGGCCGCTCCGCACGGGGGAAAGCGCATTGCGATTTTTGAGGACGCTCGAGGGCTGAGCAGCACCGAGATGCAAAATTTGGCCCGCTCGAGCGGCGCACCTCTGACGGTTTTCGTGACTAAGAACACAGGTTTTGCGCTTGGGTTGCGTTGTTTTACCCCGGACAAAGAAAAGGGCGAAAGCGATTCTGGCGCGTTGGCTGCGCTTCACCATTTGCTCGAGCGTTGCGAATGCGCTGAAGAAGTCGCGCTCGAAATGGGCAATGAAAAGATGCAAGCGCGGTTTGAGGACCAATGGTGGCTCGAGCAGGGAACTTCACAATTTACCCGTGTGAACCCCTCCCCCCTGTTCGCCCAAGCTCTAAACCTCGAGCCAGAAGACCTCCACCCCACCTTACCCTTCGCCACCGTTTCCACCTCGAGACCCAAACTGATTATTCCGCTCTCGAGCGTGGAAGTTCTGGACCGGATTCGGCCCGATTACACCGCACTTCTCAAACTCAATGAACACACCCACTCGAGCGGAATCATCGCTCTGACCTTAGAAGGCTCGAGGAACGGGACCAATGCGGAAATGCGTTTTTTTATGCCTCGAGTGCAAAAAGAAGACAACGCGGGAGCGAATACGGCGGCGTGTGCAGCGGCCTATTTACGGGAAACAGGTTTGCTCGAGCAGGGTGTGTGGAGTGGACCTGTGCTCGAGCTGGGACAGGGTTACGCTTCGGGAAAACCCTCGAGAGTGTTTGTGGACGCTCGAGGGAGAATTTTGTGGGTGGGTGGACTTGTCCAGTAAGTCTGTACAAGATAGAATAGGGTTGTGCCAATTTACACTACCTACAGTCAAGCTCGAGAGTCGTTAGCCTCGCTCATGGATAAGGTTATCGAAGATTCCGAAACCGTGATTATCTCGAGGCGTGGAAAGCCAGATGTGGCCCTGATTGACGCCGCCGAACTCTCGAGTATGCAAGAAACCGCTTATTTGATGCGCTCTCCTGCCAACGCACGCCGTTTACTAGGGGCATTGTTTGAGTCGCTGAACGGGGGTGGCGTGGTGATGACCTTTGAGGAACTTCAGCAAGAAGTTGGCCTGCTCGAGCCACATCCTCAGAAACCTTCAACTCCCAAATCTCGGACCCGAAAGACTTCTGAGCTACAAAGCCCAGAGTTGGCAAGATAAGCTGTGCGTCAGGCTATTTTGATGGTGCAGTTCAGAGAAGACCTAACCCACTGGGTAGACGTGGACCGCCGGACGGCCCTGAAAGTTCTTAAACTGGTAGAAGCCATTCTACGCGACCCATTTGAGGGTGAGGGGAAGCCCGAACCACTCAAGTATCTTCTCCCAGACACCTGGAGTCGCCGTATCACCCTCGAGCACCACCTAGTTTACCGTATTCTCGAGGGCCAAATTCACTTTCTATCCGCCCGCTATCATTACGAAGGATAACGTTTAAATGACCTCACCCCAAACGATGGCTGAAAAAATCCTTTCTCAGAAAGGCAACAAACCCGTGTACGCCGGAGACCTCGTGGTAGTAGAGGTGGACGAGGTGATGATTGTGGACTCCATCGCTGAATCCGTGTTTCAGGTGCTAGAAAAAGAACTCGAGACCACGCCCAAATACCCCGAGCGGGTCAGCATTGTGATTGACCATGTAGCCCCCGCCTCGAGCGTGAATGTGGCTAAAAGTCATCAGATTGCTCGAGCATACGCCGCCAAGACCGGGGTCAAGTTTTTTGACGTAGGGCGTGGTATTTGTCATCAGGTGTTGATGGAGGAAGGACTGGCTTTTCCCGGCGCGATTGTGCTGGGTTCGGATAGTCACAGCACCACTTACGGCGCGGTGGCAGCGTTTGGCACCGGAATGGGCGCTACAGACATCGCCATTGCCGCTGCCAGCGGTAAAACCTGGCTACGGGTTCCAGAAAGTGTAAAGGTCACGCTCAAAGGCGAACTCCCCGCCGGAACTTCGGCTAAAGACGTGGCCCTCGAGATGATTAGAATCCTTACTGCAGACGGCGCAACTTACATGAGCGTGGAAATTCACGCCGGGGACAGGTTCACGCGGGGCGAGCGCATGACTCTAGCTAACCTGTGCGTGGAGGCGGGCGCAAAGGTTGGGCTGGTGGTTCCAGGTGGCGAAATCCTCGAGCAGTACGCCGTTCCCGATTGGGTTTACCCAGATGCGGGTGCAAAGTACGTGCGTGAGGTGAGCATCAACCTCTCGAGCTTGACCCCACGCATGAGCATTCCCAGTTACGTGGACAACGTGGAAGAGGTCTCGAGTTTACGCGGAATTCGGGTGGACCAAGTGTTTATTGGCACCTGCACCAATGGGCGGCTCGAGGATTTACACGCTGCTGCCGCCGTGCTGCGTGGGCGCAAGGTGGCAGCCCACACAAGGCTGCTCATCATTCCCGCCTCGAGTCAGGTGCTCGAGGACGCAATGAAAGATGGAACCCTGCTCGAGCTGATTCAGGCTGGAGGGACGCTGGGAACGCCGGGGTGTGGACCGTGCATGGGGCGGCATCAGGGCGTGTTGGCTCCCGGCGAGGTGTGCGTGAGCACGAGTAACCGCAACTTTATTGGGCGCATGGGCGATAAAGACGCTCAGATTTACCTCTCGAGTCCAGCAGTGGCCGCAGCCACGGCAGTGATGGGACATATTGCTTTGCCGAGTGACCTGTGAGTATAGAGAACGTAGAGAAGTATCAATTGCACTTTAAACTCGAGCAAAAAGAGATTACAGACGCGTATTTCTATATTTTCGTGAGAAGTCCTTTGAGTTGGATTGTACCTATCTTTATCCCCATTTTATTTTTTGTCATTACAGTTTCGGATACTTCGAGAAGTGTACGTTATTCAGCTCTTTTCGTAATTGTATCAATCGTGTTTATTCTTCTCGTTTTACTCCAAATCCTGATTACTTATATTTACTTGAAAGATGTGGCGAGAAAGTATAACGGTGAGAGTGCGAGTCTTACAATTGAAGATTCTGCAATAGTCGTTACTTCTCTTTCATCACAGGGTGAGCTTAAGTGGACTGCATTCAAAAAAGTGAGACGCATTCCCAAGTACATCTTGATGGACACCACTTCGGGTGGCATGCTCCTGTTACCCAGAAGAGCCTTTCAATCCTCGAGCGAGATGGATAATGCATTTCAGTTTTTGCAAACTCGCATTGATAAAACCTGATTTGCGTGTTTATCTCTTTTTTGCGCTCGGTCTTGAGCGACCTGCATCAAACAAAAGGACACCCTAACATGGCTCGAGTGTGGAAATTTGGCAATTCAATCAATACCGACGACATCCTACCTGGCAAATACGCCCCGTTTATGGTGGGTGAAGACATCTTTCACCGCTACGCTTTCGCGCACTTTCGCCCGGATTTTGCCCCCAACGTGAAGCCTGGGGACCTGCTGATTGGCGGTAAAAACTGGGGTCTCGGCTCGAGCAGGGAGTACGCTCCAATGGCACTCAAACGCTTGCAGATTGGCGGAATTATCGCCGTGAGTTACGCCCGGATTCACTACCGCAACCTGCTCAATCTGGGCATTCCGGCTTTTGAAAGTGCAGCAGTGAGCGCACTCGAGGACGGTGAAGAAGTGCAGTTTGACCGCAACGCCGGAACGATTGTTCGTTCAAGTGGTGAACTCATCAGGCTTCCGCCACCGCCAGAATTCCTGCGTGAAGCCCTCGAGCACGGCAGTATTCTCGAGTTTTATAAAAAGTACCAGCGCTTTCCAGGCGAGCGCGAATCCGACCCAAGTGAATAGCTTTAAACTGGTCGCGTGAAGAATCAGAACCTGTATATGCCCTGCCCCGTGTGTGGCGAAGAATTTGAATTCACGCCCCAGGACCTGCTCGAGCTGCATGAGGGCGACATTATCGGCTGTGACTCCTGTGACACTGAACTCGAGGTGATAGGTCAGGGTGAAACGCTCGAGTTGACCCCGCTCGAGTATTTTACGCTGTGTCCGCGCTGTGAAACCGATTTTGAGCTTTCCGAAGAGGTATTGCTCAAGGGCGGAACGGTAGAATGCCCCCATTGCTATTACAAATTTGAACCAGATTGGCAAGAAGACTAGGCAAACGCTAGCTTTTTTCTCAAATTTAGTGTAATTTGTAATCCAGAGGCTCGAGCGGAGAACTTGAAAAAGCACGCTCGAGCGCAAGAAGGTAAGACCAAAAGTTAAGAAAGGAGAAATGACATGGACGTAAACTTTATTTGCCCCCAATGTGGCGCAACCACCACCCTGACCAACCCCGAACTGGGTGAACTGGTGGTCTGCGAAGACTGTGGAACCGAACTCGAGGTCACAGGACTGACCCCACCCACCTTGAGCGTGGCCCCTCAAGAAGACGAGGACTGGGGAGAGTAAAGAAACGTCTAGCGATTAGCAATTAGCGATTAGCTCAATCCGAGCGACACGCTAGTTGCTAATCGCTAATTGCTTTTTGGAGAAACAATGGCTGACTTCGCTATCATCTACGACCGTATCCGCCCAGACGAAAAAATGCTGTTTGACGCGATGGACGAGCTGGGTATTTCTTACGAGAAAGTCTATGCACCACAGCTCAAGCTGACTTTTGGTCAGAAATTACCCTTTAAAGTGGCGCTCGAGCGTTGTATTTCCCAATCCCGA
Organism: Deinococcales bacterium; assembly: GCA_014378225.1. Taxonomy (GTDB): domain Bacteria; phylum Deinococcota; class Deinococci; order Deinococcales; family Deinococcaceae; genus JACMOA01. Next base: position 5,811 of record JACMOA010000120.1, read on the forward strand.
GGTCACGCCATTACCCGTGCGCTCGAGGGGATGAATGTCAAGGTGGTCAACCCGTCGCACGTCATTGAGCTGTGTGGCGACAAGCTGGCCACCAACGCGGCGTTGGCCCTGGCGGGCGTTCCCACGCCCAAAACCGGGGTGGCCTTTGACACCGATGCGGCGCTCGAGCTGATTGAAGAATTTGGCTATCCGGTGGTGATGAAGCCGCCTGTGGGCAGTTGGGGCCGCTTGCTGTCCAAAATCAACGATAGGGACGCAGCAGAGGCTGTACTCGAGCACAAGGAAGTGCTGGGTGGCTATCAGCACCACGTTTACTACATTCAGGAACTTATAGCAAAGCCAGAACGAGATATTCGGGCCTTCGTGATTGATAACGAATGTATTGGCGCGATTTACCGCTCGAGCGAACACTGGGTCACGAACACAGCGCGGGGCGCAAAAGCCAGCAAGTGCGACCTTACGCCTGAAATTGCAGAGTTGGCAGTGGCAGCGGCAAGGGCGGTTCGCGGCGAAATTGTAGCCATTGATTTGCTCGAGGACCCCAAGCGCGGCCTTTTGGTCAACGAAATCAATCACACGATGGAGTTCAAAAACAGCGTAACCACCACGGGCGTGAACATTCCGCGCAAAATGGTGGAATACGCCATGCGGTATTTGTAAGGTAAACAGCGAGGGCAATTCCTTGTGGTTGTCTTGGCCCAACTGCGCCGTCCTGGTCTGAACGGCACGTCTTGAGCAGAACGGCACCTAGCGGGCCTGCTCGCCTACCGGGCGTCTTGGTCTAAGCGGCACGTCTTGGACAGAGCGGCACCTATCGGGCCTGTCCGCCTATCGGGCCAGACCGCCTGCTCG
>JACMOA010000121.1 GCA_014378225.1 Deinococcales bacterium
ATTTTTGGACGGCAGTATTAGACTTCTTTCAGAAGTCGCAATGAGTGATTGTCTTGGCGAAAGCGGCACTGTCTTGAGCAAAACAGCACCTAGCGGGCCTGCTCGCCTACCGGGCCTCGCCGCGAGCAATGAGCCGTGAGTGATTCTTGACACGTTTTGCACGTCATGAAGTTCAGATTGATGAAAGCGGGCCACTAAAAAACACATACTAAAGTAGCCCCCTGAAATCAGGGGGCTACTTTAATCCTGTTCCACTCGAGCGTTAACTCTCCCGAATACTCAGACCTTCGGCTTTCACTCGAGCAATCAAAGCGCCGAACTCAGCGCCCACTTCCTCATCGGTGAGCGTCCGAGTGCTCGAGCGGTAGCTCAGGCGCACCGCCACACTCCGAAATCCTGCGGGAATAGGGTCTCCGGCGTAGACATCGAACACTTCTATGCCCTCGAGCAGCGGCCCACTGCCCAGTTTAATCAGGGTCTCGAGGTCAAAGTAACTGCGCTCTAAAGGCGCAATGATGGCGAGGTCTCGCAGGGCGGCGGGTTGACGGCTGGGGTCCGCGAAGCTCCATTCCTGGGCCATCAGCGGAAGGTCTAATTCACACAGGTAAAGGTCTCCTTTGAGACCCCAACTCTGAGCCACCGCCGGATGAACCGCGCCAATAGTTCCTTTCTCGAGGCCGTTCCACAAGACTTTTCCACAGATTCCAGGATGCAGGTGTGGAAGTGCGAACCCTTCGACGTAGCCTTGAACCTGAAAATTCCCACCCAGAGTTTCAGCAAAACTCTCGAGCAGACCTTTGAACACGTAAAACCCTCCAGCCAGACCCTTCATCCAGCTCGAGGACACCAAATCACCGCGCATCAGCACACCCAGGCGCTCGAATTCGCCGGATTGGGGGAAAATACGGCCCAGCTCGAACAAAAGCAAACTTTTTTCAGAGCTGTTCACTCGAGCGGAATTCAGCAAACTGGGGTGCAGCGCGGTTCTCATGTGGGTGCGCTCCGCTGTGAGCGGATTGCGTAACTCGAGTGTGGGGCGAGGCGCACGGGCGCTCGAAGATTCCTCGAGACTGGTGAAACTGTAGTTCACCACCTCAGAAAACCCCAGGCCACAAAGCGCGACCTTGATGCTCGAGCGGTGTCGGGTATATGCGTCCGCACCGATGTTATCGGGGTGCTCGAGAAAGTAAGGCAGCGTCTCGGGAAGTTCGTGGTAGCCGTGCAGACGGCCCACTTCTTCAATCAGGTCCTCGGGAATGTTCATGTCCACGCGCCATGCGGGGGGACTAACCTGCAAAGCTCCCGGTTTGGAAACGACCTCACAGCCCAGCCGCTCGAGGATATCTACCATTTCTTCGTCTGGAATGTCCATTCCCAGCAGGCGACAGCAGTACTCGGTGTCCAGCGAAATAGCGGGGAGTTTGAACGGCTCTCCTGACCTGGCATAACCGGCCTCAATCTGAGCGCCACCGTATTGCTCGAGCAGACCCATGATGCGGTTGGCGGCCTTTAGGGGCAATTCCGGGTTCACGCCGCGCTCGTAACGGTAGGCTGCGTCGGTCTTGAGGCCCAAGCGGGTGGAGGTCTGCCGAATCATAATCGGGTCAAAGTGCGCCGCCTCGAGCACAATTTCGCTTGAGTCTTCACGGATGCGGCCCAGAAAACCACCCTTGACCCCACCAATGCCAACAATATTGTGTCCTGTACCGTCTTGCACTCCAGTGCGAATGGTGAGGTCTCCCGGCTCGAGGGCGTATTCCGCCTCGTCCAGGGTGCGAACCACCTCTCCTTTGGCGGCAGTGGTCACGTACAAAGCGCGGTCTGGCAAGTCCCTTGCGTCATAAAAGGCGGTGGGTTGGCCCAGCTCGAACATGGTGTAATTGCTCGAGTCCACAATCAGGTTGATAGGGCGCTGACCACACAGCAGCAGGCGGCGTTGAATCCATAACGGACTGGGGCCATTTTTTAGCCCACTAGCCGCTCGGGCTACAAAGAAATCACAGCCGCTGCGGGGTATTTCGCTGGGGTCGCCGCGCACGGGGTAACGGGTTTCCTCGAGAATGTGAATCTGAAGCGAGGTTTGCGCGTTAGAGTCGGCCTGTAGCCCTTCTGGTGGCAACTTCAGCTCGAGCTTGAGGTAAGCCGCCAAATCTCGAGCCACGCCTAAAGCGCTCAGCACGTCCGCCCGGTTGGGGGTAATTTCCACGTCCAGCACAGAATCCGCTGCCCACAGGTGTGAAAGGTCGGTACCCGGTGCGGCGGTCTCGAGCGGTAGCAGCAGCAGTCCACCGCCGTACTCGCCCACGCCCAACTCGAGAGGAGAGGCCGCCATGCCCCAACTCTCGATTCCCTGCATCTGGCGCACACCCAGCGTGACCCCGTTCAGGGTCATTCCGGGTGGAACCACCGCCACGCCGACTCCAGCCCTCGAGTTCGGTGCTCCGGTAACGATGCTGCGCGATTCAGACCCTAAATCCACCTCGAGCGCGAATAGATGGGTTTCTGGGATGGGCGTACAGAACGTAACCGTTCCGAATAAGACGCCCTGTGGAATGCCAGGAATTTCGGAAATGCCCTCGAGCGGTAGTCCCATGCGGGCAAAGGTCGGCTCGAGTTCGGATTGGGGGAGGGTTTGCTCGAGCTGGGGTATGAGTTCGTTTAGCCAGGATAAGGGTAAGAGCATAGGGGTGTCCTCTAGGGATGAATCAATTTAGGGTGAGACAGAATTCGTGCTCGAGCGGCGGAAAAAGTGGCAAAATTTTGGCAATGTGAGACTAGCTCAATTGTCCAGACACTGTCTGGACAAGCTCAAAAGCACTAGCTCGCTGTTTACGCTACGGGCCACTCGAGCGCGGCTCCCCACAATCAGACTTTTAACGTCCCAAAGCAGGTTGGGTGGTTCGAGTTTACTCATCCTGTTCCCGCTCCTCGAGCGCTCCCCTTTGCACCACTTCACCCTCGAGCACCTTATCTCCCACAGGTACAACTCCGCCCAATTCCCGATAACGCGCCTGCAATTCTTCGGGCCAATCCTCGAGCGGAATCACCTCGAGCATTTCGGTCATGTCCTCGAGCGTGGCGGTTTCTGGGTCCATCGCCTCCGGGTTGAGGCCCATCATCTCGAGGAGTCCAGCCAGCATATTCTCGCCGTCATCGTCGTCATCGTCCAGGTCTTCTTCTTCGTCCTCGAGCGCCAGAGAAGACATCTCGGCGTTCTCGAGGTAAATCAGCGGAAACCTGCGCCAGACCGCTCGAGCTTTGTCCTCGTCCGCTAGGTTTACGGTGTCGTGGTCCTGGTCCAGGGTGTAAATCCCAGTTTTAAACAGCTCGAGCGCGGCTTTAAACAGGTCCTCGAGCTTCTCGAAGCCGTAAAGACGTTTGCCCTGTAAGAGTAAAACCACCTGCGCGGGCGAGTGTGGAGTCTCGGCTTCAAAGCCCTGCACCAGCAACACACCGTCATTTTTAGCGTCCGTGAAAATGGGAAGCAGCACTCGAGGGAAGAAATCCACCCCATTTTTCTTTTCCTGCTCCGCGCTCGCTTCCCACAGCCCACTTGCCAGCTCGAGGGCGCTCTCGAGCGGCAAAAAACTGAGGTTGGGCAACAGTTGAATCAGGTCGTCCTCGAAGCCATTACGCCTGCGGTACAGGGCGCGAACATCGCACGAGAGTTTGAAGGGCCAGTCTTTGAGCAGCGCGTCCATCTCTGCGGCGGTCAGGCCGGGTTGCAGGG
>JACMOA010000122.1 GCA_014378225.1 Deinococcales bacterium
AATAGCCGCCTCAAAGTCTCCAGACATCCCCATGCTAAGTTCTTCTAGCTCGAGCTTAAGGGCCAGTTCTGCGGTGCGCTGAAAAACCGCTTCCACTCGAGCGGAATCTTCCGGGCCTTCCTGGTAGGGTGCCATCACCATCAGACCGCGCACCTCGAGACCCAGGGCGCGAACCTCGCGCAAGAGCGCCGGAACCTCAGACTCGTCTACGCCGTGCTTCTGGGCTTCGCCGTTGTGAAGCTGAATTAAGAGCGCCGGAGCGCGGCCCCACTTTTCCGCGTACTTGACCAGCTCGAGGGCCACGTCCAGGCTCTCGAGCGTATGAATCAGACGTACACCCTCGAGATACTTGATTTTGTTTCGCTGAAGCGGCCCAATAAAGTGCCACTCGGTCTCAGCGGGAAACAGTGGTTTCTTGTCCCGCAGCTCCTGACCCTTATTCTCCGCCAGTGCAAACCGACCATGCTCGAGCACACAGCGCTCGATATCCTGTTGTGAATGCCCCTTGGTGACGGCCACCAGACGCACACTTTCAGGAGTGCGCCCCACAGTGAGCGCCGCACGTTCCATTCTGTTTTGAATTTCGAGCAAAGGCATAGTTATAACCACAGTACCCGCTCGAGGAACGTCTTTTGACTTTAACCGCAAACGTCAAACGCCAAAGACAGGCTTTTTATTCATCGCTGTAACGCTGAACACGCTAGCCTTCGACATTGAACCACTACCCAACTTCTTAACCGATAACTAAAAACCGATAACCAACACCCCATCACTCTTCACCTCACAATCCCTCGAGCCACCAATTTCCCCCCTTCCACCTGAACCTCCACAAAAGGCTGTCCCACTACACCTCCGCTCGAGTCAAAGCGGATGGGTGCAAGCAAGCCGGGAACCGGAGTTTTAGCGAAACTTTTAAGTGCGGTGTCTATGCTTTCACGGCTGGGGGGCGAAGTTTTCTCTATAGCTCTAAGCAACGTAGTGGTGGCCAAATATGCCTGCGCCGCCCTGGCATTGGGCAGGCCACCGCCATACGCTCGAGCGAATCTTTTCACAAAATCCTTGACCGCTGGGTTCTTCAGGCTCGAGTGAAACTGCACCGTGAGGGTGAGTCCTTCTACCGACGCGCCGCCCTGCCCCAAGAGTTCCTGGCTGTAGGCCGCGCTTCCGGTCAGCAGGGGTGAGGTGTTCCCACTGGCCCGTAATGCCTTGGCGATTCCCGCCACATCCGGGTAACTTCCGGCAATCAGGGCGGCGTCTTCTCCCCCACCCAGGCTCGAGGGGATTTGACCCGCCGTGAACGGGTAAAGTTTGACTTTCAAACCGGAAGCCAGCCGTTTGAAGTTATCGCCCAGACTCTTGCTGTAAGCGTCCTTGTCGTCCTGATAAAGGGCCACGCTTTTGAAACCTTTGGCCAGTGCAATACGAACCAGCGCTCGAGCCTGAACCGTGTTGTTGGCACTCAGTCGAAAGCTGTACTCATCGAATTTGCTCAGGCGGTCATCCACGGCGGTGGGCATCAGGTGCGGCAAGCCCTGAGCGTAGATTTCGGCGGCAGCCACGGCGGCGCTCGAGTTGACCGGGCCAATTACGCCCAAAACTTGCGGGTCTGCCACAAAACGAGTAGCCACCTGCACCGCCTGGGCGCGGTCGAAAGCGTCGTTGAGTACCTGCACCAAAATGTATTTTCCACCGATGCCCTTTTTGTTGGCCTCGAGCACCGCCAGACCCACGCCTTGCAGCACCGCCTCGCCAGACTGGGCATTTTTGCCGGAGGTGGGAACGCTGACCCCCACGGTGAGGGTGTCGCGCCCGAGCTGCTTTTGTAGCGCGTTGTTGCGGTAAAGCGATACCAACCCGTCAGTGGGTGTGCTGTTCAGGCGCTCGTCCGCTTTAGCCACGGCCACGGCAAACTCACCCGTCCGGTAAGCGATAAGAACCTCTGAGCGCAAGGAAAGCAGTTTGACTTCCGGCTCGAGGGGAGAAAGCCCCTGTGGAGGGATGATAGTGGCGTTGCTCGAGCTGGAGTTGGTTGAAGGGGTTTGAACTGGAGTGGACGCACTCGAGTTGGAAGAATTAGGCGTGCTCGAGGGCGTGCTAGAAACACTCGAGCTGTTTTGATTACCCTGAAAAAAAGTCCAACCTGCGTATCCCGCGCCCCCCAGCACCAGCAAACCGATGATTATGGGGACAACCGGGCTTTTACCTCCTCCTCGAGCGGGTGAGGTGGAGCGAATGGGTCTCGAGGGGTTTTGATTAGGACCCAGCACAGGTCGGCGCGGGGCCGATGTGGGCGCAGGACTCGAGGGTATAGGACTCGAAGGAACCGGATTTTCTGGAGTTTGCGGGACTGGCTCCTCGAGCACGGGACTGGAAGTAATGGGACTCGAGGAAACTGGAATTGCAGGTTGTGGCGGAACGGGACTTGAGGGAATTGGAAAGGAAACG
>JACMOA010000123.1 GCA_014378225.1 Deinococcales bacterium
AATTCCCTGTTCTCGCAGCGGCTCTGGGGATTTGAGCATCCGCTCGAGGTCATTGGTGTTGTAGTGGCGCAGGTGCGTAAACGTCTGGTGCAACTTGACCGCAAACTGTAGACGCCCTCCCGCCCGCTCCGCCATGCCTGCAAACGCTTTTGCACCAGGAATGTTGTAAAAACTCGAGTTGATTTCCACCGCGTTGTAGTGTTGAGCGTACACGCGCAGATAATCCGTTTTTTTGGTGCCTTCTGGGTAAAGCAGACCCCCCCAGTCGTCGTTGGAGTAGCTTCCGGTTCCCATTAAAATTTGCATGAAACTATTTTACGAGCCATTGCTGAGGCTCCAGGATGAGCAGCTTGGCTGAAGCGAGCAAAAAGCTCGAGCAGTATTGTAAAGCCATGTCCCTTCACTACCAACTGCTGGGCGCTCCCGGCGAAGATAACGCGCTTTTTGTGAAGGTGGATGGCGGTCAGGCACAGTCCAGGATTCTGTTCGATTGTGGCGAGAATACGGTCTCGCAGCTCCCGTTTTCCGAGGTCTACGCGCTCGAGAGCGTGTGCTTTTCACACCTGCACATGGACCACATTGCAGGTTTCGACGGCCTGTTCAGACAGCTCTACCCCCGACTCGAGCGTCCCAACCTGATTTATGGCCCTCCCCAAACCCGAGCCATCTTGCAGCGACGACTTCAGGGGTTTCTGTGGAACCTGTCCGGTGAAGACCCACAGGCCGCCTGGACGGTGGTAGATGTGACCGAAACCCACGCCCACTCGAGCCAGTTTTGGCTGCGCGAAGCCTTCGCCCTCGAGCACCCTATGGCTGAACGCGCTCTCGAAAATGCAGTCCTGCTCGAGCATCCTCTGTACACGCTCGAGGTGAGAACCCTGGACCATCTCACGCCCAGTCTGGCTTACCTGCTTCGGGAAACGGAGCGGGTCAATGTCAATATGCAAGCGCTCAGCGAATTAAATTTGAAACCTGGTGCGTGGCTGGCGGCGCTGAAAGCCGGAACCCTGCAAGCCAACATGCTCGAGGGCCAGAGGATAACTCACGAGGTGGAAGACCTCGAGCGGCTGCTCTTGAAGCACTCTCCAGGCGAATCCATCGCATATCTAACTGACTTCTTGCTAGACGAAAAGGCCCTGTCCCGGCTGGTTCCCTGGCTAAGTGGCGTCACCACGCTGGTGTGTGAGTGCCAGTACCTCGCGGTGGACTGTGAGCTGGCAACGCGGAATCATCACATGTTTACCCTCCAAGTGGCCGAGTTAGCCGCTCGAGCGAAGGTGTCTGACTTGATTCTGATGCACGTCTCGAGCCGCTACAGCGCCCTGGAGCGCGAAGAACTGTTGGCTGAAGTGCGCTCAATATTTCCTCACGCTCGCTTCCCAGAGAGCTGGTAGGGTCACACTTAAAAAGTTCAAATTTGAACTCGAGGGTGTCAACATTCAAAAATCCCTGTGCTTTTTAGCCCTACCCCCAATGTGGGGGTACGCGCTCAAACGACTTTTTCATTACTTTGTCAGAACACTAAGGTTAAGATAGATTCATGAAGCTTTGGGTAAGAATGTTTGGCGCGGCAATCCTCGGCACCGCTCTTTTCTCTGCGTGTACTTCTACTGCGCCTGCTCCTTTACCCGTCCCGCTTGGCGGAGGCACTCCGGTCAACCCGCTCGAGTCTCAATACGAGCAAGCTCCTGACGCCGCCACCTGTCAGCCAGGGGTGCTCAAAGCCTCCAGCAAGATAGCAGTTCTGGAAGCGGTCAACCGACTTCGGGCGCTGCACGGCCTGCCTGCGGTAATCTACGATTCAGCGCATGATTCTGCTACCCAGTCCGCCGCGCTGATGATGTTGGCCAACAACAAGCTCAGCCACTTTCCCTCGAGCGACTGGCTTTGCTACAGTCCTGCCGGAGCCGAGGCCGCCGGATACACCAACCTCAGCCAGGGTCAGATTGTGGGTGATGCCTTGGACCTTTCGTTGGCTCAGCCTACCGCTATGCTGGGCCGCTTTATGACCGAAATTAACTCGAGAAACGCAGCAGGAGAAATCGAAATTGGACACCGCCGTTGGTTGCTTAATCCCTTCCTGCGCCGCATTGCCGTGGGCTGGGCGGACGGCAAAGGCCCCAACGAATACCGTTAAGCCGGAACACTACGGGTTATTGACGCGGCAGATTTTACAATCCCTATCTCGAGCGCCGCAGAGTTTGTGGCCTACCCTTACGGAGACTATCCCAGTGAAGCTTTTGACCCCGCTACCCGTCTATCTTTTTCGGTGTTGGTGGATAAGAGTAGCCTGTGGAACAACGATGCCAACCGGGTAGATTTTTCCGGCGCTCGAGTGGAAATGACCCCAACCCTGAATGTTTCGGCGCTCAAAGCGAATGTGTACAATCCCCAAGACCCCTACTCTCCCGGCACCGAGGGGCTGCCCAATGTGCTCGAGTGGAACGCCCCCGGAATGCAGCGCGGCGTGGAATACAGCGTGAAAGTTACTGGTGTCCGAATCAAGCAGGGCGGCGCTTGGCAGGCTCGAGAATATGGGTATAAGTTCAAGGGTTTGTAGAGATTTGGATCTTCAGCTTTCGGTTTACAGTTTTCAGTTTATCAAAAAAGAGGACGGACTCGAGGATTTTCACTGAGTCCGTCCTCTTTTTCTACTGTCTGACGTCTACCCTTTTACCTCTTTACCCACTGCAACGGAGCCACAACCAAAACCTTTCCTGTTTCCACCTCGAGCGCTCGAGGGTTTTGACCTGCAATTCTTAACTCGAGGATGCCGTTTGGAACGTTGGTGAAGCCGTACAGACCCCCACCATCTGAGGTGGTGCTTATCCGCTTTTTGCCGCCCTGCCACAGCTCCACCTTGATGCCCGTGGCGGCGCGTTTGCCACTCAGCAAAGTTCCCTTGGCCGCCCGTACTGGAGCGGGATTTCCCAGTGCGCTTACAGGCTCGAGCGTCTCAAACAGCGCTCCCAAGTTCTCGGTCACGGCAGTTCGGCCTTTTTCCCCCTCGAGCGAAGGATTGCGGTACGAGTAGCCCACCCAGCCGTTCAGGGTAGCTGCACCATCTCTGGCCTGCTCGAGCGTGGCCTCGAGCGAATTCAGGTACATGGCGCTACCCGAAGCCTGCCGCGCTTTACCCACGCCGCTCAGGGTAGCCGCGAAAGCATTCCAGCCTTCATACCAGAGTTTTTGCTCTCCCTGACCGCGTTTATAGTTCATGGTCACGTTAATATCCAGCCAACCGCTGCGGCTCCATAGCGGCCAGTCTTGCAAGACTTCCACAAAAGTGCGGGTCTTTTCAAACTCGAGTTCGTTTTTGGGTGGTTTACCGTAGGTGATGGTGGCCGCGCTGACCCACACGTTGGGCTTGATGGCCTTGACCTCGAGATAGATGCGCTTGACCAGTGCATTCACCTGTTCACGCCGCCACGCGGTCCAGGTGGGGTCTCCAGCTCTGGGAGTTCCCTTAAAGCCACTTTCACGCCGGAACCGCTCGAGCGAAACTTCGCTGTAACCCCAGAAATTCTGCATCGGGGTGGGATTGTTGTCCGGGTAGCGCACTCGGTCCAGCATAATACCGTCTACCGCATAGTTTTTGACGATAGAGGTGTACATTCCCGCAATAAATGCGGCGGCGTCTGGGTTGGCGGGGTCCAGGTAGTAATCTGCGCCCGCATCGTTTGTCCCGTCCTGGCGGTAAATCAACCAGTTGTCCGGCCCAATCTGGTCCTCGCCGTGCTCGTTCCAGACGTGTTTTGGGTTTTTGGGTACTTTGAGTTGTTTGGAGCGCACCGCCGTGGTGGTGAGCCATGCGTGAACCTGAATGTTACTGGTGTGGGCTTTGGTTAGCAAATCCTCGAGTGCGTCAAACCCCGCCATAAAATCCACGTCCTCGGCTCGAGGTACACTGGCTCGGTTGCAGTAACAATCTCCACGCTTGCCTATTTGGGCAAAAATGGCGTTCACACCTAACTTTTTGGCCGCAGCGACCACATCGTCCACTTCTTTGGGAGAGCGCAAACCCACCCCGAAGGCGTCCACCCACAGTCCTCGCAAACCGGGTTGCACGCTCGAGGACACATTGCTCGAGGCCGGGTTGCTCGAGGAGGGATTAGAGGGAACACTCGAGCTGGAAGACGCACTCGAGGCCAAGCTCGAGCAGAGAATCAGGGCCAAACGGAGAGGGGAGAACGGACGCTTCATGTGATTTTGAGTATACGGGCAGCGCA
>JACMOA010000124.1 GCA_014378225.1 Deinococcales bacterium
CAAAGGAAAGTTATCCTGCACAATGGTCCACACCACAGCTTGGTTTACTCGAGCATAGTTATGAATCAAAATATTGCGAAATCCGGTAATGGCCCGTGCATCGGTCAGGGTCAAACCTGTCTCGAGTTTGAGAAGTTGAGTAACGGCTTCACCGATGATAGAAAGCTGACGCTCAACCGCAGAAATGAGCAAACGACTTTCTGAATATTCTTCAAACTCAACCCCTCGCGTAAATTCCCGAATGTCCTGCACAGCGCTGAGGACGTCCTGAAGGTAAACCCTGGCATCAAGCGGCATAGAGTACCTTTCGGTCTGCCTCGATAGCGGAAAGAAAGTATGGATTTTGAATTGCAGTCCGCTCGAGCAGGTCTACCTTAGCGTCACATAGTTTCTCGAGCGCGTCCAACAAACCCAGATACATCCGTCCATGCTCGAGCGGGGGCAGTGGCTCGAACTCCACCAAGAAGTCGTAATCTCCTGGGTTTGGTGTGCCTCTGGCCGCTGAACCAAACAGCTCGAGCCGTTTGACGCGGTGCTCACGGGCCTGTTCAGATGCGCGCTCGAGGTTGAACATGTTTCCATTGTAGCTCGAGCAAAGCTGGGATGGGCAACAAAAGAGGGCTCGAGTCGTTGCTCGAGCGCCTACCCTAAAAATCCTATCCTCCGACGTGAACCGCTGGCCTGCGTTTAGGGTCGTGCTCGGCCTGACGCAAAATCTCTCTTGTAACAGGCGCAATATCGCCCTCGCCAAACAGGATGAAGCGGGCCGCAAACAGGAAGGGGTTTCCTTCGGTCCAGCCGAAGTAAACATGCGGAATCTTGCTGGTGCGGTCTCGCACATACAGCAAAATGGCGGCGATGGCGTTGGGAACAGACGCGGCCCTGGCGCGTAAAATCTTGTGCCGCCCAATCTGCACGCCCGTAATCTCGACCACATCGGTGAAATCAGAAGCGTCATCCACCACCACCTCGAGAAACAGAATCGGGTCCTCCAGCGGAATGTGGGTGTCAAAGCGCACTTCGGCTTCCTTGGCGTCGTATTCGTGTACATCTCCGGCGTTTTTCCGGTTGGCAATGATGCGAATATGGCCTTTGGCTTCCTCAGCCAGCAGCATCCGGGCCACCTCGTCCAGCTCGATGCTTTCCACCCGCAGCTCTGTGGAACGCAGCACCCTCGAGACGAGAGAAACTACCACAATCAACACGATGAACAGCAGCGCAATCCGCAGACCCGAGAGGTCCGAGACAAAGTTAATCAGCAGCGTATAAATAAAGATGGCAGTGATAAAAGCGTAAAAAACGGTTTGCCTGCGCTCCCGGTGGCGCAGCGCACTCAGGAAAACTGCCACCGCTGCCGAACCCATCAGCGCCAGCACTCCAGTGGCGTAAGCCGCGCCTTGTGCGTCCACACTGGCTTTAAAGCCTACCGTGACTGCAAAGCAAATGAGGGTATACACAATCACCAGAGGCCGGGTGAGCGTGGTCCACTGCGGAGCCATGCCGTAGCGCGGCAGGTAGCGCGGCACGATGTTGAGCAGTCCGGCCATCGCACTTGCCCCCGCGAACCACAGGATAAAGATGGTGCTGATGTCATAGAGCGTCCCAAACAAATCTCCCAGGTATTTGTGAGCCAGATAAGCCAGGGCGCGTCCGTTGGCCTCGCCTTTAGCCGGAACGACTTCGCCGCGCTTCAGCACCTGGTCGCGCAGCAAAATGGTATTTTCGAGCGGGGTGTCCTGAGCCACGATTGCGCCCGCAGGCAAGAGGCCCCCACCTGAAATTTTGGTGCCATCCTCGAGCACGGTAGACCCCGCCGAGATGTATTCCTTGACAAACTCGCGCTGCGGAATCAGCAGGGTGCTCACGATGCTCGAGGTAATCAGCATCACGCTCATAATGAGCGCCGCCAGGGTCAGCAGCTTGCGGGCATTCTGAATGCGGCCCACTGGGTTGGCCTCGGTGTCGCCGGGTTTGCCCTTCACCTGCGGCATCAAGACCACACCCGTTTCAAAGCCGGATAAGCCCAGCGCTAACTTGGGGAACACCAGAAGAGAGGCCACCAAAATAGCTATTGGGTTTCCGGCCTGGGCTGCCAGCGCCGAGGTCCAATCTCCAAACACCTCGGGGCGAGCCAAGACCTCCATCAGGCCGCGCACCACCACCACCACGTTAAGTCCAATGAACACGATGACCAGACCCACTGCAATCCCAATAGCTTCGCTGAATCCCTTGAGAAACACCGCGCCCAGCAGGGCAACCAAAATCAGGGTGATGGGGACCTCGAGATGGACTCCTTCAGGAATAATGTTCGCTACAAACGGGTTTTCCACCAGGTGCGCGGTGGCGTCTGCAGCGCTCAGGGTGATGGTGATGATAAAACCGGTGGCAGCAAAGCCAATCAGGGCCAGAACAAGCAGTTTGCCCTGCCAGAAAGGAAGCAGCCGCTCGAGCATGGAGATACTCCCCTGACCGTGCGGACTTTCGGCGGCGACCCTGTTATACATGGGGAGCGCCCCAAACAGCGTGAACAGCACCAAAATCAGCGTGGCAATAGGGGAAAGTGCCCCAGCAGCCACCGCCGCAATGGAAGGTTGGTAGCCCAGCGTGGAGAAGTAATCCACTCCGGTAAGGCACATGACCTTCCACCAGGAATGGGTGTGTCCCTGAGCCTGAACCGCTTCTTCAGATTCGTAAAACCCTTCCGGTTCCTTGTTGGAAGCGTTGCCCTCGAGCAGCCATTCCATAAAGCGGGTAGAGCGTTTGAGGCGTGTTTCACGCATAAATGTGGGGTTCTCCTGTGATTTCCAGCCAAATTAACACAGGCGATATTGTACTCCTCTCCTCCGCTCGAGGGTCTATTTTTAAAGTGCGAAAAGCTACAATTTGAGCACTCGAGTGGTGTTTTTGATAGCAGCCGAAGGCAGCAAACGTCAAACGTTGCCCTGTTTTTAGCGTTTGAGGTTTGACGTTTGCAATTTTTTCAACTGAACCCTCGAGTAAGCTAAACCCTCATGACCGACGCCGTTTTAAGCTTCTCGAGCGAATCCCTACACCACATTCTCGAGCAGATGCGGGCCACCCTCGAGCGTGTGGGGCAGGTCAAAGTGCGGGTTCCTAACCCAGATTTGGGACTTGGCCTCTATCCGGGTGAAGAAACTCAGAACGGGATTTATAGGCCCTATAGCGTGTGGCTGGACGTAGCGGACCGTCTCGAGTGCCATTTTTTGACCCCCTCGAGTGTGGGAAATCAAGTAGAACTGACTTTTGTCCAATCCCAGGCTCGAGCGACCCTGGAAACCCCAGAAAAGTACGGTCCAGATTCAGAATTTGGGCGCGTGAACAAACTCGAGGACCCCTGCTTTGTGGAAGATATGCTCGAGGCGCTGGGCCGCATCTCTTTGAAAGAAGGTCATCGAGTGTTATGTGTGGGTGTGAACACTGGGAACGAATTGAGTTTGCTTGAGCGGGTTTATCCTCATTTATCGCTCGAGGTGGTTGGAATAGACTTGAACTCAAGTGCGCTGGAAGTGGCGCGTGAACGCTTTCCAGGGTTTACTTTCCTCGAGCGCGACCTGAATGATTTACCCTTCCCCAAGCTAGGCAAGTTTGATTTAATCGTGTGTCTCAGCGTTTTGCAGAGTTCGGGGCTAGATAAGGACAGGGTTTTTCGAGCTTTACTCAGGGAACATTCATCCTCGAGCGGGGGCATGATTTTGGGGCTTCCCAACTGCCGCTATGTGGACGGGCGACCTTCTTATGGGGCGCGGATGCGAAATTTTAAAAAGCCAGATTTGTCCTTACTACTGGCAGATTTGGCGCTTTACCGCCGTTATCTGCAAAAGCACGGTTTTCGGGTTTATGTGACCGGGAAGTATGAGATACTTCTGACGGCGGTCAGAGTGTGAGGAGTGCGAGACAGACGATAAGGACCCCCTTCTTTTGTACGCTCCGCTGTCTTGAGCAGGACGGCTGCGCTGCTATCGAGCCATCCCGCGTCTTGGCCCATACAGCATCTCACGGGCTGGGCCGCTCACAAAAATATCCCCCTACAAAGCAGGGGGGAATTAAAAGACTATTGCACTCGAGCTTTTAAAGTACCCCCTGCAAGTGGATACGTAAGGGGGAGTTCTTCTCGTCCGAACACTCCTACAACGACGCCAAGTGTTGGTGCATCGAGAACACCGCTACACTGCCCTCCCCCACTGCACTGGCCACCCTTTTCACGCTGCTCGAGCGGACATCTCCCGCCGCAAACACCCCCGGTACACTCGTCTCGAGGGCGAAGGGTTCGCGCTTGAGGGGCCACGCCTTCAACTCTTCTTTGGACAGGTCGCGCCCTACCTTGAGAAAGCCCTGTGCGTCCCGCGCCGTCAGACCCTCGAGCCATTCGGTGCGCGGCGTCGCACCGATAAAGCTAAACAGCATACTGGTTTTCCCGGTGCGGGTTTCACCTGTTTTGCGGTCTTTCAGGGTGACGCACTCGAGCTTATCTTCACCAAAACACTCGAGCACTTCGGTGTTGAGGCAGACTTCAATGTTGGGGTGCTCGAGCAGGCGGTCTACCAGATACTGAGACATTTTAGCCTCGAGCGAATCCCCCCGCACCAGCACGCTGACCCGGTTAGCGTATTCAGCGAAGTAGAGTGCCGCCTGACCTGCCGAGTTTCCCGCGCCCACCACGTAAACGTGCTCATCCACACAACTGGTGGCCTCGCTCATGGCTGCGCCGTAGTACACGCCACGCCCGGTCAGCGCGTCTGCGCCCGTAGCGGGAAGTTTGTTCCAGGCTACACCCA
>JACMOA010000125.1 GCA_014378225.1 Deinococcales bacterium
CCCGGCTGGGCTTCCCGCGTGAGCGGGTCTATTCCAACCTGGAAACTCGAGGAAATTGCGTGGCCGCCTCCATCCCGTTAGCGCTGGTTGAAGCCTGGGAAGCGGGCAAACTCGAGGGCCACCAAAAGGTTCTGTTGGTGGGAACCGCAGCAGGCCTGATGCTGGGCGGCGTTCTGCTCGAGTTGTAATAGACCCATAGGGGTTTTCGGTTATCAGTTATCAGTGAAAGACCCTCGAGCGAATACAACCACTCTAGGGTCTTTTGTGTTTGCTCATTGCTCACTACACACTACTCATCGTCAAATCCAAAACAAGTCTTAACCCCGGTTGCGCTCGAGAAAAATAGTTTGAATCAGGGCCAGCGCCACCAGTTCGGCGGGAAAATCGGCGGTGGTTCCCAGGTGCTCGAGGGTAAAATTGCGCTCGAGCAGTGAGCGGCGCTTGGTGATGCGGTAATGCGCGGTATCCGAGGAATCTTTGAGCAGATAGCTGGGTTGAATAAAACTTGCGATGATAAAGCCAATCAGGGGGATTTCACCCAACAGCCCGTCCAGAAACTTTGTCCAGGGGTTTTCCTCCTGAATGTAGAACACGGGCCTTTCCTGCGCGTCGGTCACGTCGTAATGGGTCTTCCACAAGCTCCGCAGCCCCACCGCTTTGACCGAACCTACCACCTGCTCGCTCGAGGCCCTTGTGATGCGGTGAACCGCCCGAAATCCGGTGATTCGGTCTGCCTTGATGTGGTACAGCGGCTGAGTTTTGGCCAAGTCCGCGTACACCGTGGTGGCTTCACGCAGGGTGAGCAGCTTTTGCTTAACCTGCATCAACAGCTCTCCCCCAGCGTTTTTCACCTGCACCTCGGGCGAGAGGGTAATCATGCGAAAGGTCGCGGTGATGGGGTAGTCAAACTTGAGCGAAGTCATATCCACTTCAGTGTAGATGATGACTTATCCAACATTAACATCTGTCTATGACTTCTGAGCGCTTGGGCCACTTTTTACGCTCGAGCAAATACAAGCCCATCCCCCCGCTCGAGCGCAGACTCTAAACTAAACCCATGTTCTCCGAACGCCTCACCCACCGCACCCTCGAGCATCAAACTCGCCTCTGTCTGGGTCTGGACCCGCGCCGCGACCTCTACCGGGATTTTGCCCACCTACGCCAGCATACGCTCGAGGTGCTCGAGGTTTGCGCTCCACTTGTTGTCTGTGTGAAACCACAACTGGCCTTTTTTGAAGCTCTGGGTCTCGAGGGGTTTCAACTGCTTTCAGAGGTGGTTGGGGCTGCCCGAGCGTTAGACCTGCCCACTATTCTGGACGCCAAACGCGGAGATATCGGTTCCACCGCCACGGCTTACGCTGGGGCGTGGCTGGGCGGCGATTTTGCGGGTTGTGCGCTGACCGTGAATCCCTTCCTGGGCTTTGAAACCCTGACTCCGTTTGTTCAGGGTGCTCGAGCAAACGGCGGAGCCATCTTCGTCTTGGTCAAAACCAGCAATCCAGGCAGCGCAGACTTGCAAGACCTGCGGCAGGGGGGTGGAAGCACCTTGTCTGAAAAAGTGGCGCTCGAGGTAGCCCGTCTGGGACGGGAGGAATCCGGGCCGTTCTCGAGCGTGGGTGCAGTGGTGGGGGCTACCCATCCCAGTCAGCTCGAGCACTTTAGAACTTTGATGCCCCACACCCTGCTGCTCCTGCCCGGTTTGGGCGCTCAAGGTGCAACTCTCGAGGGTTTGGCTCCGGCTTTTTGGGCGGACGGAACAGGCGCAGTGGTTTCAGCCAGCCGGGGAATTCAATACGTGGACGGCTTGAGCGTAGAGGCCGCGAGGGGGGCAGCACAGGGCTTCAGAGACGCGCTCAACACGCTTTTTTAGACCCCCCTGTCAGCTCGGGGGAACCGTTCAAATTCGCTCTAGCCCCTCCACCGTGCGTTCACTCCGAACATTTCCAGTGTTCAGCACCGTACTCGGTTCAATCAACATCACCCAGACTTCCTCAGCCGCCACCGGGCGATGTTCTACCCCGTGTGGAACTATTAAAAACTCTCCCTGCTCGAGCGTAACGGTGCGGTCTCTAAACTCCATGTCAAAACGGCCCCGAACCACCAAAAACATCTCATCCTCGAGTTCGTGATGGTGCCATACAAATTCGCCCTGGAACTTGACCAATTTGACAGCAGTGTCGTTAATTTGTCCGGCCAGACGAGGATTCCAGTGGTCCGAAAACTGAGAAAACTTTTCGAGCGGGTTGACTTTATCCATGCCTCAACCTATCACAAGCTCAACGGGTCACGGCTCGAGAGACGGGCGGAGCCAGCCTTACCTGACGCAGTGGACCTATTTCTTGCACCTCCAGCAGCCAGTTGCTGGGCCGCCCATTCGGGACGAACACGATAAAAGCACTGCCGCCTGGATTCAGCTCAAGGGTTTCTTCAGGCGGGTACACCCGGTCTGTTCCCTCGCAGAAAGCCCGCAGGTTAAGGACGCGGGGGAAACTCTCCTCGAGCGTCAAGGTAGCCAGCAGTGCCAGCCCGTCTGGAGCGCTCGAGAACTCCACCCGCAGGCCATTTTTGAGGGCTTCACCATATTCCTGAGCTATCTCACTGGCCAGGGTGTCTGTGGCGGCTTGCAGGTCCGGCAAAATGTCGTCTAGCCCCTCGAGCGGGACGGAAATCTCGAGCGGACTCAAAAAGCTGGGCAGGTGGTTGCGCTCTGGGTAGCTGGGATGGCTCGAGTTCTCCAGAGCCGAGTCGCGCACGCTTTCCTCGGGGTCCTGACCCAGAGCCGCCAGAGATTCGGCGGGAGTGTGTTGGTTTCGAGCTGCGGACAGCCGCACTCGAGCGTCCCCATCCAGCGCAGCGCGGGCCAGACTTCGCACCAGATTGGTCCGCGCACTGGACCTCACCTCAGCATACGAGTCCGTTAGTAGCCCCTCAATGATTTCGGACGAGGTGCGCTCGTGGCAGGCCACCGCTTCACGCACCGCGTCGTTCTCATCTCGAGCCAAACGCCCCAAAATCCAGCTTGGAACGCGGGGATTCTGGGTCACGGCCCGCCGTACCTCGGCCTCGTGGTCCTCGGCAAAACTTTCGAGTTCGGAGGGGCTGAGTTCGCTGCTCTGAGCTTTGACCACCTTCAGACCCACCAGTTCAATGCGGTCTGCTTCAATCCTAATGCGGTTCCTGAGCAGGGTTACGGCTTTGCGAACCTCGCTAAAAAACAGGGTCAGCGCGTCCACATCAAAAGGGCTGACGTCCGCTGCCAGGGCCAAACGGTCTGCGCTGTAGACCGCCAGCCGTCCTGCCTCACTCTGAATCTTGCTGACGTGCTCGAGGGCCACCGTCTGCACCGTACCGCGCTGCATCAGGCTGAGTTCGTGTTCAAAAAGGGCCAGCGCGATACCGCCCGCCTCAATACGGCGAAGAACGGCGGGAAATGGGGGATTGGTTTGTTGCACCTTAACATCAATTCTACATCTTGCTTACAGAGTTGCTACGGGGAAGGACAGGGGTACGGGGAAAGTGGAGAGGGTCAGCGCAAAATAATCGGGTAGAGTTCCACGCTCGAGCTGGGCCGCACGTCTTCACGGGCGGCAATACCCACCATCACACTGCCTCCCAAATTCTTGAGCCGAACCATCAGCTCGAAGATGTCCGCTTCACCCATTCCACCCTCGAGCACGTTTTCAGGAGGTACGCCCGCCCCGTACAGCGTCTCGAGCACTGTATCCTCGAGCCGGGTGATAGAGCCACGCAAGTCTTCACTGGCCTCACCTACCGCTAAAAGCTTGCTGCGGATGGGTTGCGCTCGAGGGAAAATCAGAGCGTTACTCACCGCCTCAGCCTGGAAAGTGACTGCACTTCCGGCGATGGTGTTGGTAGCACTTCGCAGGACCAGCAAGGAGCGGCCCTCCATCCCCTTCATCCGGGCAATCAAGGCGGTTTTTTGCTCGGGGGAAAGTACGCTCGAGAGACTTCCCTTAGCTCCTTTTCCCGACACCTGCCGCAAAGCTTTTTGCAGCGCTGCATCCAGGGTGGGACGGTCAATGCGCTCGAGCGCGACTTGAAACACCAAATCGTTTTTGCGGTATACAAATTCTCCAGTACGCTGGGCCTCTAATTCGCCGCCTGCCCGGTTCAGGTCAGTCTGGAGCTGTCCCCGCTCGAGCTTTAACTGCTCAATATTGCCCTGCAATGCCCCGTTCTGGCGCTCGAACCCGGCGCGTTGTTCACCCAGTTTCCGTAGTTCTGCCTGGGTTGCGTCCCGCGTTTTCTTGAGGCTCTGCACTTCCGCCGCCTGCTGAGCCAGCTCGGTTTGCAGCGTACTTGAGCGGGCTTGTAAGCTGCTTAAGCTGCTGCGAACCTTGAACGCCTGAGTGCGTTCTCCGCTCAAGGTCTGGCTCAAACGCCTGTTTTCACCCTCGAGCTGGGCCTTGATAATTTCCAGGTCTGCACTTTCCCGCTCGAGCTGGGCCAAACGCTTTAAAGATTCACTCGAGCGCTGCTCCAGAACCGTTTTTTGCCGGGTCAGTGCCAGGAGCTGACCTTTGCTAAAAGTCAAATTTTCTCGGCTAAGTTGAAGTTGTTTTTGTTTTAAATTGAGCTGACGTCCACTGACCTGAAGCTGTTCCCGCCCCGCTTGATACTCGGCCTGATACTGGGCCTGCACCTTTTTGAGCGAGGCTTCTCGAGCGGTGAGCTGTTGGCTGGTTTCTTTGACCTGAGTCTCAAACTCAACAAGCTGGATTTCCAGGGTCTCAGCACGGGTTTCTAGCTGGACGTTACTTTCCTCTAGCTGCACAGTGCTTTCCTCTAGCTGCACAGTGCGAATGGCCAAATCGTTTTTGACCGCCTCGAGTGTAGAAACCTCACGCTCGAGCGCCGCCTTGTCCAGCAAAACTTCTTTTTGTCTAGCGGACAGTTTCTGCACCTCAATAACCGCTGCCTCGAGCCGGGTTTGTGCGCCCCGAAGCTGGGTTTGTGCGCCCTTGAGCTGGTTTTGGCTGCGCTTCACCTCGGCCCGCAGTGGGTTGACCTGACCTTTTAGCTGCCCCACCTCTCCCCGCAGACTGTCGGCCTCGAGAATATTGCGAAGCGCCTGACTGTTGAGCGCCGCAAAAGCCAGCACGCTGACCAGACTAATAAGCACACCCGAACCGATGGCATAAATCAGCGCCGTGGTCCGGGGCCGCAGCCCAAACAGACGGTAGTGCTTGCGCCCAATCCGCCGACCAATCACGTCTCCGGCGTAGGCAATCACACCCGCCAGGACCAGCAAAAAAATTAGAAAGAGCCAGAGCATGAGAATCTAGCTTTAAACATAGTGTTTGCGAGGTAGAATTCTATGGAGTTCATGGAGTTCATCGTACCAAACCTCGCTTTAGCCCTTGACCCTCGTCCCTCGAGCACCATTTATCCACTCGAGGATACCTCCCCACCTTTACAACTCGAAATGCTCGCCCAGATAGTTCGCTCGAGCCAGTCCATCACTGGCAAACTGGTCTGGCGTTCCCTCAAACTGCACTGCGCCGTCGTACATCAGGTACACCCGGTCTGTCAGGGCCATCGTTTCACGCACCGCGTGGTCCGTAATGAACACACCCAGGCCGCGCTGTTCGCGTAGTTCCCGAATCAGGCGCTGAATCTCGCCCACACTTTTGGGGTCTACCCCCGTGAAGGGTTCGTCCAGCAGAATAAAATCTGGGTCGGTGGTGAGGGCGCGGGCAATCTCGAGCCGTCTGCGCTCTCCACCCGACAAGGTATACGCCATGCTCGAAGCCAGTGAGGTGAGCGAAAACTCCTCGAGCAATTCGTCCGCTCGAGCGTTTTGCTGCGCTTTAGACAGGTCTTGAAACTCGAGAATAGCCAGCAAGTTGTCTCGGGCGGTCATCTTACGAAAAGCGCTGGGTTCCTGCGGCAGATAACCCAATCCCAGACGGGCGCGGCGGTGCATCGGCTCTTTGGTGATGTCCTGCCCCCCCAGGGTGATGGTTCCACTACCAGGCCGCACAAAGCCCACCATCATATAAAAAGTAGTGGTTTTTCCGGCTCCGTTGGGACCAAACAGCGCCACAATTTCACCGCGCCGCACGGTCAGGTCTACGCCGCGCACCACTGTTCTCTTGCCGTAAGTCTTGGTGAGTCCGCGAGCAGAAAGCTCGAGCGTGGGGGTCAAAGAAGAGGTTTGGGGGGAACCCATTACTGCCGTAGTCATCTTTCTCAAAGTAGCAGGACGCGGTGTGTCAGGCGTGAGTGGGAGGAAAGGGGAATAGGCTAGACACGGGTCTGCTCGAGTAGCACCAAACTGTTTCGGTGAATCACCTCATCAAAGTCCTTGTACCCTAACTTTCCTTCTATTTCATCGGTGTGCAGACCCAAAATCTGCTCCAACTCTCTCGAGCCATAGTTGCTGAGTCCTCGCGCTATCGGTCCAGACGGACCCTCGAGCGCCACTAAATCTCCGAAGTTAAAATTGCCCTCGAGCTTGCGAACTCCAGAAGGCAACAAAGAACGACCCAAGTGCAACGCCCTCACCGCGCCCTCGTCTATGAGAAGCGTTCCTCGAGTTTGTCCGTGCAGCATCCAGCCGCGCCGCGCCGCACCCCCTTTGGCCAGAATGCGGGTTCCGGTGTCCGCACCAGAAAAGTAGCGCTCGAGGCCCACTCCACCGCCGCCCAGAATCAGGGTCTCGATTCCTGCGTCTCCGGCGATGCGGGCTGCCCTCAACTTGGTGAACATGCCTCCGGTTCCCCTCGAGCTGCCTGCACCCCCAGCCAGTTGTTCCACGCTCGAGATGTCGTCAACCACGGAAATTCGGGTTGCAGTGGGGTCTTCTCGAGGGTTGGCGGTGTAGAGGCCGTCCACATCGGTGAGCAAAATCAGTTGTTCTGCGCCAATCAGGTACGCCACCCAAGCAGACAAGGTGTCGTTGTCCCCCAGCTTGATTTCGGCGGTGGCGACGGTATCGTTTTCATTGATGATAGGAACCACACCCAGCTTGAAAGCGGCCTCGAGCGCTCCTTTTGCGCTCACGAAACGGGTTCGCTCGAGAATATCGTCAGCGGTGAGCAGAAATTGGGCTACGGCGTGCGGTGCAAACGCCCGCGCCCAGTCCTGCATCAGCGCAGCTTGACCCACAGCAGCCAGAGCCTGTTTTTCCGGCAGGGTGCGCGGGTGTTCCCGGCCCAGCAAACCGCGTCCCGCCGCCACTGCCCCGCTCGAGACCAGCGCCACCTGTGCGCCGGTGGACATAATGGCCCTGGCAATAGCCCACAGTTTGGGCGGTGTAATCCGGCCTGTTTCATCGGTTAAGCTCGAGGAGCCAACTTTGACCACGATGCGCTTCATTGTGCTCGAGTGTAGTCCAGAAACGAAGTTAGGGGAAAGGTAGGAACTGGAAACAACCTGAGCAAAAGCCTTGCAAAATTGCAGCACTCGAGCTAGTATTTAGTGCGCTCGATTTTTGAGCACTCCTGTAGTGTGGCGATGTAGCTCAGTTGGTTAGAGCACACGACTCATAATCGTGGGGTCGACAGTTCAAGTCTGTCTATCGCCACCACCACAAGAAACCCTGTCTAGTACGGGGTTTTTTCTTTTGGGACTCTCGAGTCAGGAACCTGATGATGGCTTGCTTTTGTGCTCTACACGCTCGCGTGGAACCTGTCAAAAGGAGCCTACGGTGACCCTAACCAAGCTGTTCCAAGCCTTCGACCTGCACCTCACCCTCAAGCACCGCTCCGGAGCCACCCTGCGGTACTACGCCAACACCAGGGCCTCGCTCGAGCGTCACTTTGCCGAGTCACCCATTGGCGAAGCTCCTCTGGCCGAACACGTCACCATCAACCAGCTCAGGCAGTTCGTGGCTTGGCTGGAGGTGAGCGGACTGGGCAGCGGAGGCATTCACGCCCACGTTCGGGCGGTTCGTGCGCTATTCAACTGGGCGGTGAAAGAAGAGATGCTCGAGAAGAGTCCCGCCAAGCGGCTCGAGTTGCCTGCCCTGCCGCAAAAGCGCCAGCCTGCGGTGACGGCGCTCGGGGTCAAGAAGTTGCTCGAGGCGGCGCGGGCAACCGACCAGCCGCTGCGAGACCGGGCGTTGCTGCTCACCCTGTTCGACACCGGGGTTCGGGTCTCGGAACTGGTGGGGCTGTGCTTCGAGGACGTCCTCTTCGAGCAGGGGCTGCTGCGGGTGCAGGGCAAGGGCAACAAAGAGCGCTTCGTTCCGGTGGGCGCTCGAGCGATGGACGAGATCGCGCGCTACCGCCGTAAGGAGCGGAACCCCAAGCACGCCGGAGTCCATCACGTTTTCTTGAGCCGTGGGGGTCGCCTGATGACCCGGAGCGGCATCAGCATCCGTCTCACGCTGCTGGCTCGAGCAGTGGGTATCGGACGTGAGCAGGCCGCCCCACACGCTTTCCGGCGAGGTTTCGCGGTGGAGTTCCTGAGGAACGGCGGCGACGTGTTCACCCTCCAGCAGATTCTGGGCCACACGTCGCTCGAGATGACCCGGAGGTACGTGACCTTTCTCGA
>JACMOA010000126.1 GCA_014378225.1 Deinococcales bacterium
ACGCGGCGAGGCCCGGAAGGTGCCGTTCTCGCCAAGACAGTGCCGCTTTGTTTAAAACAATAACCGAAAACCGAAAACCTACTTGTGATACGGCTCTCCCCGTGCAATCGTACTGGCTCGGTAAAGTGCCTCTAGCATGACCACCATCGCCAAATCGTGCGGTAGGGTCAAGCGCGAAAGGCTCCACAACGTTCCCGCTCGAGCGCGGACGTCATCGCTCAAACCTGTGGGTCCACCAATCACGAAAGCTACATCGCCTTCGCTGTGCAGGGCCAGTTTCTCAAGGTGTGCGCTTAACTCCTCGCTCGAGAACTGTTTGCCACGCGGGTCCAACGGCATCAAGTGAGCATTTTTGACTGCCTCGAGAATAAGTTTCCCTTCACTCAGAGGTTCTGAATCCTTCACTCGAGTGATTTTAAGCGTGTGATAGCGCGTCAAGCGGCTGTAATACTCCTCCCAACCCGCTTTGGCATAACTCAGCTTGGGACTCCCCACCGTAATAAAGTGAAAACGCATAACTCGAGAATAACCCTATAACATCAAAAAATCCTCTTACCGACCAACCGACCAACCCTCAGTCTGTTAGCCAACTCCTCATCTCTCCCAGCGCCGTACGCTTACAATGTGCCAAATGTTGGGAACGCGCCGGAGGACAAGCCCATGAATTACGCGGCAGTGCTGGCGGTGCTGCTCGTTCTCAGCTTTAGCTTTCCACTGCTGCTCGAGTGGGGAGAGCAATCTGGACTCTCGAGGCCGGGTGGGGTAATTACCTTTCTGGTCCTTTGTTTGCTGCTGCTGTCTTGGTGGATGATTCGCCTGACCGTTCACCGTCACCGACACCTGCTCGAGCGGGTAGAGCGTATTCAAACCCAGATTCTGACCGATTCTCAGGACCCTCAAGCCTATTTTGACGGAGAAGAGCATCTGGGTGATTTGCTGCTCAAATTGAGCCGTCGCCGCGAATCAGTGGAGTGTTTCGAGCGCTATGCACGGCTCGAGGGTGCAATGGACCTCGAGCGCCAGAAACTTCAGGACCAGCTCGAGCGGGGGTATACCCCATCTGAAGAGCAAAGGGTCGAGGTGCAACGGGTGGAAGTGCAACGCAGTTCCTAGGAGCCTTCATCTCGAGCGGGTACAATAAGCGGAGTAATTAAGGGCTAGTTCAGGAGGGTGTGTGTGAAAGCGTATCGTGGAATCGTACAGGAAGGCGTGGTGGTTTTGACCGACAGCAAACTGCCCGAGGGCGCGGTGGTTACGGTCACGGTGGGCGAGGCAGAGCTGCTGCGGGCCACTATTCGCAACGCGCTGAGCCGCCCTAAAAAGCTGCGTATTCGCCTGAATCCAAACCCGGTGGGCATAGTCGAGAAGTATCAGGACGAAGATTCCCCGCTGCTGCCAAAGCGTACCCTCGAGCTTGTCTAAAAGGTAGAAGTGTTGAGCGCGAACTGATGCAGGGTTCGCGCTTTCGCGTTTTACAAAAAACCTCGGTCAAAAGTGGGGGACGGCCCACCTGCTACTTTCGCCGGAGGTCTATCTACTGTGCTCGAGGGTCTGTGGAGCGCAGAAAACCACACTTTTTGTAGGTTCGCTGCGCTAGAGCGCTCCATTTACCTCCTGAACTTTCAAATCCCTGTACCCTGAGTCCACATGACTTCTCCCATTCACCTCACCCTGGTCCCCACCCCCGTTGGCAACCTGGGCGACATCACGCTCCGGGCGCTCGAGGTGCTGAAAAATGCCGACGCGGTGGCCTGCGAAGACACTCGAGTGAGTAGCTTTTTACTCAAACACTTCGGCATAGATAAACCGCTGGTGCGCCTGGACCAACACACTTTCAAAGAGCGTGCTGCGGGCGTGCTCGAGCGCTATCCCCGTCTGGCCTTCGTTACGGACGCTGGAACCCCTGGTATTCAGGACCCTGGCGAGGAGTTGGTCAAAATGGTGCTCGAGCGCGGCGGTAAGGTGGAGGTTTTGCCCGGTCCTACCGCGCTGATTCCGGCGCTGGTGCTGTCTGGCTTTCCCACCCAGCCTTTTTGCTTTGAAGGTTTTTTACCCCGTACCGGACGTGAACGTAAAGAGCGGCTCGAGGCGCTGATTCACCGCACCATGACTTCGCTGTTTTATGAAAGTCCCCACCGCTTACAAGGCACGCTCGAGGACCTGTCCAAGCTGGCGGGTCCAGAGCGCCGGGTCAGCATCACGCGTGAACTGAGTAAAAAATTTGAAGAAACGTACCGTGGCACGCTCGAAGAGGCACTGAACCACTTCAAGGACGGCATTAAAGGGGAAATCGTGGTGGCCCTTTCGCCGTTCGTTAAAACTGAACCTGTGCTGGGAGATTTTCGCGCTCTGGCTCAGGAGTTGGCGCTCGAGGGTGGGGGTACACGAACTATCCGTGACGAGTTGATGGCGGCGGGTTTGCGTAAAAATGACGCCTATGTGCTAGCGTTGGAGGTGACTGGCTCGAGTGGGAAGCCATGAGTTTTGAGCGATGAGCTATTCCGGCATTTGCTCGAGCGTGTTTTACTCAAAACTCATCACTTGTAACCCTTCTCGTCCCCACTCCAAACCGCTGAACTTCTAACCTTCAAGGATACCCTCACCATGAAAAAAATTGCCGTACTCACCAGTGGGGGCGACGCTCCCGGAATGAACGCCGCCATTCGTGCTGTGGTCCGTACCTCGCACACCAGAGGACTCGAGGTGCTGGGTATTCGCCGGGGTTACACCGGAATGATGGACAAAGACGTGACGATCCTGGGTCCGAGGGACGTAGCCAACACCATCCAGCGCGGCGGAACTATTTTACTGACCGCCCGCTCACACCGCTTTCGCAGCCCCGAGGGTCGGGCCATTGCCGCCCAGAATCTGCGAGAGTGGGGTGTCGAAGGTCTGGTGGTCATCGGTGGAGATGGCTCTTTTCATGGGGCGCACTACCTGCAAACCGAGCAGAATATTCCGGTCATTGGCTTGCCCGGAACCATTGACAACGACCTTTACGGCACCGATTACACCATCGGCTACGATACCGCCGTGATGACCGCGCTGGACGCGATTGATAAGCTACGCGATACGGGGGCCTCGCACGAGCGCATCTTTGTGGTGGAGGTGATGGGCCGTCACGCCGGACACATTGCACTGGACGTAGCAGTGGCAGGAGGCGCGGAAGAGGTGTTGATTCCCGAAGACCCCCTGGCCATTGAGCAGGTGGTAGCCAGCGTGAAAAGTGGCCTCGAGCGCGGAAAATCCTCGAGCATTGTGGTGGTGGCTGAGGGTGTGGAAGGGGGCGCGGAAGCGGTGCGGAAAGCGATTGTGGAAGCCACTGGACTCGAGGCTCGGACCACCATTCTAGGCCACATTCAGCGCGGCGGCAGCCCCAGCGCCAGGGACCGGGTTCTGGCCTCGAGACTGGGCGAGGCGGCGGTGAACGCCCTGATTGACCGGGTGAGCGGCGTGATGTGTGGCTTAGTGAATAATAATGTGACTTTTACAGCGCTGCCGGACACCTGGGAAAAGCGTAAAGATGTGAACCGAGATTTGTACAATTGCGCTAAAACTCTTTCGATTTAAAGCATTTTTCACTAGACCTCTTTCATAAGTCGAATTTGAGGTCAAGTTCGCGGTTATAGAGGGCAGCGATGAGGTTGAACCGAAGACCATATCGCTTACGACGATTTCGATATTTCTCAGA
>JACMOA010000127.1 GCA_014378225.1 Deinococcales bacterium
GCTGTTGAATTGTTTGTATATTATCCTCTCATATCAGAGAAAATACTTATAAAAACTTTAATCAAAGAAGGATATGACATTGTTCTAGCTAACAAACTAATCTTGTTTACATACACAGCATTTAGATATACTTTTTTAGAAGAATTGGGTGCGTCTTTGTCAAAGTCATATTTATGGTTTACCGATGAAGATTCTTCGGTTGAGATAAAAGGGGAAGACGAGCCAATATTCTAGCATTTGCTCAAGGTGGCTACGCATTACAGATATAACCATAACGAAATATTTAAAATAGTTTGCGGTAGAAGTGCTGAGCATAATTTGATTAACAACGTATTTAACGATAATCCTGAGCTTAAAAATTTAGAAGGTTGGGTAATGGACCCTAATCACTATCGTCCATATTTGGATGTATAAAAGAACCGTGAACATTTTTCACTCTCTCGGATAAGGTAAAACCATGAAAACCACAACCAAAACCCTACTTTCCCTCGCGTTACTTGGTGCATTATCGGCTTGTGCTCCTGCCACCGTGCAAACTACTCGAGGGCCGTCCATAGATGCCAAAGCTGCCACCCAGAACGTGCGCGGATTTTCGGTGGGCGCGTTCTCTGGCGATTTGGGCGGTGCGTTCCGGGAACGCCTGCTTCCCGCGCTCGAGGGCCGGGGTTTTGTGGTCACTTTTGCTGAAGCCAGGGCCAGTCAGGACATCAGCGATTACCTGCTGCTGGGCAATGTAGAGGCTCGAGTGGATACTGTGACGAACGTAGACCCGTTTGGACGGGTGTATACCGTCTCAAACGTCAATGTGGTGAACCGCCTCAGTCTGCGGGTGGTCAGCCGTAAGGACGGTCAGACCGTGCGAACTTTTACCCTCGAGCCTGCGGGTTGGTGGCTGGTTGGAAATGGTCTCGAGGAAGTGGCGCGGGGCATTGCAGAAGCGGTGAACCGGGATTTTAAACCCGTGCGAACCGATGGACAGACTGCCAGACCGGATTTGTTGCCCGGTGGCTCGAGGTGAAAGGATGACGCTAAAAGAGAAGTGGCACCACAAGATAGAACAGATGGACGACGCTCAGCTCGAGAGTTTACAGCACCTACTTGAGCAACAAGAGCGCATACAGGACGATGTTTCCCTTTGGAAGTCGTTTTTTGCAGAGTTTAGTGCCAGTGAAGCGGTGGAATTTGCTCGAGCTACAGAGCGTTCATCGTGGCGTGATTTGGACGAGAGTGCATGATTTATGCGCTGGACACCAATATTATCTCGGGCATTGTCAACGGGAATCTGAGCCTCGAGCGCCAATTTTTTGAAACTCTGACCGCTGGACATCAGTTTGCATTGCCCTTGCTGGTGTATTACGAAGTTTTGCGTGGTTTAAAACTTCCAGAACAACAACGCAAACTCGAGCTGTTCGAACGCATCGCTTCCCGCGCACAGATTTTGCCGCTCGAGAAAAGTACGGTGGAATTGGCCGCACGGCTTTACCGTGAATTGAGAAGTGCTGGAACTCCTCTGGGAGACGAAAAGGATGCGGACGTGCTGATTGCAGCCATCGTGCTCGAGCAGGATTTACCACTTGTTACCCGAAATACTAAACACTTTGCCCGTATTCCAAACCTCAAACTCGAGGACTGGACCCAATAGAAGACAGGAGAATTCATGACCATACAAACCCAAACAAACCCCGCTTTTTCGCTCGAGGCAATAAAAGCTCTGAACAGTGCCGCGTGGCTTGAGCAGAAACGTCTCTCTTCACTCGAGCTGTTTTTAAGCCTGCCCATTCCCTCCCGCAAAGTCGAGTCCTGGAAATACACCGACGTAACTTATATTCCGCTCGAGGTCTTAAAGCCCGCCTCGCACGTTGAAAGGGTTTCGAGTGTGGAGGCGTTGCCCTCGAGCGTGAAGGGTCGCTTGGACAAGACCGATGTGGGCGGATACCTGGTCTTTGACGGCGGCAGCCTGATTCACTCGAATGTTCCAGAAAACCTCTCGAGCCAGGGCGTCATTTTTATGGATTTGCTTTCTGCGCTCGAGACACACGAGGAACTGGTGAGGAAGCACCTCTACAGCGTGGTTCCCGCCGAAGTGCCGGACGACACGACCATCGCGGCCCCCGGCACCACGCCCAGCAAGTCGCCAGACCCTTCAGAAGGCAAATTCAGCGCTCTGAACGCAGCGGTGTGGACTCAGGGAGCCTTCGTGTACGTACCACGCGGTGTTGAGGTCGAGTTGCCGCTTGGGTCCTTCCGTACCCTGCATGAAAGCGGCGTGTTCACTGCCACCCGCACGCTTTTGGTGCTCGAGGAGAACGCCAAGCTCACCTTCATTGACGAGCAGGACAGCCCTGAACTTCTCGATTCTTACGCTTTTGGAGCAGTAGAACTGGTTTTAGGCCAGGGCGCAAACCTGCGCTACGTCAGCGTGCAGAACTGGGGTGCAGGCGTAACTCATATTCAGCGGCAGCGTGGAGATGTGGGCCGGGACGCGACCTTGAATTCTCTGGTGGTCACGATGGGCGCAGACCTCTCGAGAACTGAGATGCAGAGCTATTTGCGCGGTCAGGGCAGCTCGAGCGAGATGTTGGCCTTGTATTTTGCCAGCGGTGAGCAGCACTTTGACCACTACACCCTGCAACACCACGCCGCCCCCAACGCACACTCGGATTTGTTGTACAAAGGCGTGTTGGACGATGAAACTCGAGCAGTTTTTAGCGGCATGATTAAGGTGGATTTGCACGCCCAGAAAACCGACGCTTACCAGAAGCACCGGACCCTTCTTCTCTCGAGTGATGCTAGAAACGACAGCATTCCGCAGCTCGAGATTAACGCCAACGATGTGCGCTGTTCGCACGGCAGCACCACCGGACCCGTGGACCCAGAGCAGATGTTTTATCTGCGCTCGAGGGGATTAAGCCAGGAAACCGCTGAAAAGGTTTTGGTGACGGCTTATCTCGAGGATGTGCTCAGCCGGGTTCCGCTCGAGGGGATTGTGAAGTACATCGAGGGCGTGATTGCCGAGAAGGTGGGCGCGGTTTAGCCGTGTTGGTTTGACCGGGGATTGTGAAGAAGAGGGCGCACGGAGGTGTGCCCTTTTTGCATACTGTAAGTGTGGAACACATAGACATTCGTTCAAAAGAGTTTGAGGAGATTGCGTGGAAAGCTTTGTTGCAGGCAATCGCTGAATCAAGAGTATTGGGACTGCCTGTTTTTGGCTATTTTGAGAAGTCAAAAGTATTTTTTATGGAGTTGCCTGACAACACTTTATGGGAAGTTGAATTGTTCGAGGATGGAACTCATAAGGTGATTCGTCAAATGGAGCCGCATATAGGTTGGTTCGAGCGTCGTTACCCTGAAGTCATCTGATGCGCCTCTTCGTCTGCAAAACCACAGAGCTGCTCGAGGGCGCTCAAAAAGCGGTTCGTATAGGCCGTCAGAGCGTGCTGGTTATAAACTATCAGGGTCAGTTTTACGCGCTCCGAAACCTGTGTACCCACGATTCTTACGCGCTCGAGGGTGGAAAACTCGAGAATGGGAAAATTACTTGTGAAGCGCACGGTGCAAC
This sequence comes from Deinococcales bacterium, assembly GCA_014378225.1. Classification (GTDB taxonomy): domain Bacteria; phylum Deinococcota; class Deinococci; order Deinococcales; family Deinococcaceae; genus JACMOA01. The sequence continues at coordinate 3,560 of JACMOA010000127.1, forward strand.
CTTTAATCTCGAGACCGGGGCCGCCACCATGCCTGCCGTTAAAGCGGTGAGACTGTATAAAACTGTGCTCGAGGGCGATGATTTGTACGTTGAGGAGCTATGAAGGAACATCAGCCTTTTGCGCTGAAAGACCCGCTCGAGGTGGAGCGGCGGATGCTTCTGCTCGAGCGGCCTCACCAGCAACCCTTGCGGGATTACGTGGAGACCCTGCGGCTCGAGCGCGGCCCCGCTTACCAAATTCCCCACTTTGACCCGCTGGATGGCGGCACAGAGGCACGAGTACTCTTCTTACTCGAGGCTCCCGGACCCAAGGTGCTCCAGACCGGATTTATCAGCCGCGATAACCCAGACCTGACCGCCCGCAATATGGGTGAACTGCTCGAGGGTGTGGGACTCGCTCGAGCCTATACCCTGCTATGGAACACGGTTCCCTGGTACATCGCAGGCGAAAACGGACGATTTCGTGCGCCCAACGCCCAGGACATCGCGGACGCTCGAGCCGCTACCGAACAGCTCCTCGAACTTCTACCAAAACTCGAGCACATTGTTCTGGTAGGCCACCACGCGCAAAAAAGCAAGCCCTGGCTCGAGGGAAAAGGCCGATATACTCTCTGGGCGATGGGACACCCCAGCCCGGTCAACTTTGCGCCCCGTCCACAGGCACGCGAAGCCGCACGCGAGATGCTCACGCAGTTATCAAATACGCTGAACCCTCACTCGAGGGTGTCGTAATCGTGCAGTAACCCGGCCTCAACATCCGCTCGAGGACTGTGATGCTGTTCAATCAGGTGGGCCACGTCCTGACGCCCACCCGCAAGGCGCACCATCTCAGCCCCCCTTGCCGGGTGCTCATTGCGAACTTTAACTGCTCCCAGCGTCCAACCCGCACTTAAGCGGTACGGAATGAGGCCCACCAAAACCCGCTCGAGCACGTTGTATTTGCGTACACTTTTGCCACAGTCGTGCAAAATGGCGGCGGCGACCAGTTCCGCTCGAGCGTCCGGATAATCGCCCTCGAGCTTTTGGGCCACCCGAACCCCGTGTTCCCGGTCTCGAGGGTCCATTCTTGCGTACACTCCGTACTCCGCTCGAGTGAGCCGCTGGTGCGCCCACACATCGTCCGGTCTGGCCTGTGAAACAAAGAAGCTTCGTCCCAGACGTTTGATTTTTCCTAGCATAAAAAATTAAAACCGAGAGAGCACTTTGCTCCCCCGGTCCTTCCCAAAATCCCTCGAGTGTGGGTCTGTTTCAAAACTCAGTCCGCTGAGGCTGCCTCAAGCGTTTCCCGAATCACTTCCTTGACCACTTCCACCTGCTCGTCTTCCTCGAGTTCGGCCACAAACTTTTCGGCCATCATCGCGGCGCGGGTTCCGGTTCCCACACTGGTGGCAAGCTGGCGATAAACCGGGTCACTCACATCTCCAGCCGCAAAAATACCCTCCACTGAGGTGTAGATGTCGCCCTTCACATCCACATACCCGTCGTCGCGCAATTGCACCACGCCGCCCAGGAAATCGGTGTTGGGGATGTGTCCAATGAAGATGAATAGGCCGTCTGTGGCGTAATCGTAAACCTCGCCCGTCTCGAGGTTCCGCAGGCGTACCCCAGACACGGTATCCCCACCTAGTACCGCTTCGGGAACGGTGTTCCACACAAAGCGCATTTTGGGGTTGGCAAAGGCTCGAGTCTGAGCCACTTTGTTGGCCCGCAGGGTGTCGCGGCGGTGAATCAGGGTGACGGTATCGGCAAAGCGGGTCAGGAACAGACCTTCTTCTACAGCGGCGTCCCCGCCC
>JACMOA010000128.1 GCA_014378225.1 Deinococcales bacterium
AAAACCGTGCATTTGGGCAGTTCACCCTGGGACCGAGCGCGGAAAAGGACGGTCAGTTCACGCCCCGCCGCTGGCTGTACTGCTGGGACTCACAGGTGGGTCTGGCCGACATGCTGGGTGGGGAACACGTCACGGTGGGCTTTTTTGCCGACGTTGTGGCGGTTAGGGTACAGCTCGAGGGTACGGGTCTCGAGTATTTACACGACGAACACGGTCTGGCGGTGCGTGATACAGAGGGACACGTCTTTGAATTTTTGGACCTACCTAGAGAGTTAAAGCCTCGAGAGTTAGGGCCTAGAGGGTTGGGACCTCGAGCGCCATAGTTTTTTGTTCGTCTTAATACTATACAATCCTCCCATACAGAATCAAGATTTATAATTTAGGCATTGGTTTTCTTTTATCCGCGTTGAGTGTGGAAAGTAGGATTAATCTCTTCAAACCATAAACAACAGCTCAACATCCGCTCGAGCTTCAGGTAGATGCTGATTTCTATTCCCGAGTCTCTTTAATCGAGTTTCTTTATTCAAACCATTACAGGAGTCCAAAATGAAAGCGCTCATTCTAGCCGCAGGACGTGGAACCCGCCTTCGACCCCTCACCTATACCCGCGCCAAGCCGCTGCTCCGGGTAGCCAACAAGCCACTGCTGGCCTATGCCCTCACCAGCTTGGTAGAAGCGGGCCTGACCGAGATTGGCATTGTCGTCTCAGACACCAACCAGGACGAAATTGCCCGTGAGGTTATGGGTCTGGCAGACGCCAACATCACCCTGATTTGTCAAACTGAACAGTTGGGACTGGCTCACGCACTCAAATGCGCTCAGGACTTTCTGGCCAACGACGACTTTTGTGTTTACCTGGGCGATAACCTGTTTGAAGAAGGTGTGGGGCGCTACGTTGAAGCGTTCAAGGCTGGGAATTGCGACGCCACTGTCGCGCTGGTGCGCGTTCCAGACGCCCGTCAGTTTGGCGTAGCGGTCCTGAATGCCCAAGGCCGACTCGAGCGCCTGATTGAGAAGCCGGAGTTTCCGCCTTCAGATTTGGCCATTGCTGGGGTGTACTGCTTCTCTAAAAATATCCACCCACTTATCAATGCACTCAAGCCGTCCCTACGTGGCGAGTACGAAATCACCGATGCGATTCAGGGCCTGATTTCTTCTGGCAAAGTCGTGCTGGGCGTGGAAGTGCAGGGCTGGTGGAAGGACGCCGGACGCCCCGAAGATTTGCTCGAAGCCAACCGTTTGCTGCTCGAGCGTATTGAAATTTTCCAGCGTGGTACAGTTGAAAACAGTCAGGTACTGGGTCGGGTTCAGATTTGTGAAGGTGCGATTGTTCGCAATTCCACCATCGTGGGTCCGGCCATCATCGGTGCGGGAGCGCAACTCGAGGGTGTATATGTGGGGCCGCACACCAGCATTGGCGCAGGCGCGGTGCTGACCGATGTGGAACTCGAGTACAGCGTGATTGGTGAGGACGCCATCCTCGAGAGCGTTCCGGCCCGGATGCGCGAGTGTTTGGTGGGCCGAAAAACCGTGGTGCGCGGCAACAAAACCGCGCCTATCGTGTACCGCATGGTAGTTTCGGATATGAGTACGCTCGAGCTTTGAAGACCCTGGCTCGCTGTTTCGTAGAAACCCTTTCCTGAATTCAGGAGAGGATTTTTTTTGTCGTTCACACTCGAGCGCTCAACTCAGCCGCCGCACCGCCAGGGCTAGACCATTTGCGCCGCCCATGCACAGGGTAGCCACGCCCATCTCTCTATTTTGCCGCTCGAGCGCCCCCAAGAGTGTCACCAGAATTCGCGCCCCAGACGCGCCGATAGGGTGTCCCAGTGCCACCGCGCCGCCGTGAACATTGACCCTCGAAGGCTCGAGGTCCAACTCTGCCATTACCGCCAGACTTTGTACGCTGAAGGCTTCGTTCAGTTCCCATAAATCTACGTCAGACGCGCTCCAACCCAACTTCTCGAGCAGCTTACGGGTAGCGGGGACCGGGGACATCATCACCCATTCTGGCTCTAAACCCGCCTGTGCATACCCCAGGATTTCTGCAACTGGGGAAAGGCCCAGTGCCAGGGCGCGTTCTTCGGACATCAACAGCAAACTGGCCGCCCCATCGTTCAAACCGGGCGCGTTTCCAGGGGTGACAGAACCTCCCTCTGAAATGGCCCGCAGCTTGCCCAATATCTCAAGTGAAGTATCCGCTCGAGGGGATTCATCGTGCTCAACAAGCGTGTCGCCCTTTTTACTTTTTATCCGAACCGGAGCGATTTCAGCCGAGAAAGCCCCACTCGAGCGTGCCTCAACCGCTTTTTGATGACTCAGTAAGGCGTAAGCGTCTTGGTCTGCCCTCGAGATGCTGTACTTGTGCTGTACTTTTTCGGCGGTATCCACCATGCCCAGACCACTGATAGAGCACCACAAACCGTCTTGAGTGTTGGCGTCCAGAACCTGCTGATGCCCTGCCCGGTAGCCCGCTCGAGCGCCGGGAAGAAGGTAGGGCGCGTTGCTCATGCTCTCCATTCCTCCCGCCAGAATGCAGTGTTGGTCTCCAGTCCGGATAGACTGGGCCGCCAGCATCACCGCTTTCAGGCCGGAACCGCACACTTTATTGATGGTCAGCGCCCCCGCACTCGAGGGCAAGCCTGCCGCCATTGCTGCCTGACGTGCCGGGTTCTGCCCACAGCCTGCCTGAATTACCTGACCCAGAATAATTTCTTCCACTTCTCGAGGGTTCAAACCCGAGCGCTTTAAGGTTTCCTCGAGCGTAATCTTACCTAGTTCCACCGCGCTCAGGGGAGAGAGTGCGCCCAGAAATTTTCCTATTGGGGTGCGGCTCGAGGCCACGATGACGACTTTTTGTAGGCTGGACATGCTGAAATGCTAACACAGGCCCTTACTGTCGTGCTCGAGCCGGAAAAAAGCCTCTTCCCGTTTGTTGGGAAGGGACCAGAAACCTGAAGCTTAGTTCACTCGAGTAATGCGGTTGGCTGCTCCGGGTTGCACCGACATCCCTGCGTCGCCCTGAGTCTTGAGGTAAGCCGACAGCGCGTCTATGTCCTGACCGCCACCCAGACGGTTTGTTCCCTCTTTGAGTGAGCTAAAGGCGTCGCCACCGTCTGCCAGGAAGTTGTTGACCGTCACCCGGTAAGTGGTGGTGGAACTCAGGGTGGTTCCGTTCAATTTGATGCTCGAGGGGTCCACCTTCTCGCCTTTGGGCTTGGCGTTGTCCCAGGTGTACGCAAAGCCCTGCGATACTTGCAGGATGCGGTTCTGGCCCACGCTGGGATTATCGAACTGCTGCTCGAGCACCGCTTTAACCTGTGCTCCGGTCAGGGTGAGCACTACTAAGCTGTTGCCGAAGGGCTGCACTGTGAAAGCGTCCCCGTAGGTCACTCCATTGGTGGGGTTAGGAACGTTTGGGGGCAAGTCGGCGCGAATGCCGCCAGGGTTCATGAACGCAATCACCGCGCCACCCTTGTCCGCAGCCCGTGTCGCAGCCAGTTGTGAATCGGCAATCACGTCACCCAGCGGAGATTCGCCGTTGGTTCCTGCGGCCCGCTTGATTTGCTCCACACCCAGTCTGGCAATCACTCGGCCAGCCACAGCGTCGGTTAGGGTTTTGGCTTTGCTGATAATGGCGGTCATGGCGGGGTCTTTAGCAATTTTGGTGGAGTCTACCAACAGGTTTTCGGCGCTGCTCGAGAGCACTTTCTTGTTCTTTTTGTCAATTTTTAGGGTGATGTCACTAATCAGATAGCCGTAGTTGCCCGCCTGAGTAATCAAGCGTCCATCCACCCGACAGTTGTAACCCCGGTGGGTGTGTCCGCTCACGATAACGTCCACCGCAGGGTCTAGTTTTTTATTGATTCCTATAATATCGCCGCTCAGAGTTTTGCACTCTTGAACGTAATACGGGTCAATTGCGGTGCCGCCCTGATGAATCAGGAGCACAATGGCTGAAACCCCTTTGGACTTGATTTCAGGAATCAGCTTGTTGACCGCGTCGGCTTCATCGGTGAACTCGAGGTTGCTCACACCTGTGGGTGAAACAATGGTGGGCGTGCTTTGCAGCACCGCACCCACGAAGGCCACGCTGAAATCGCCAAAAGTTTTGATGGCGTAACCGGGCAGGGCAGACTTTCCGGTGGTTTTGTCTATCACATTGGCGGCCAAATAGGTAAACTTGGCTCCCTCAAAGGTGTTGTTGTATTTGCAGGTCTGGGTAGGGTCTGCACCGTCACAGCCGCCTTTTTGAATGCGGTTGAGTTCCTTGAATCCCCGGTCAAACTCGTGGTTTCCCACCGACGAAAACTCGTGGCCCAGGCCGCTGAGCGCAGCAATGCTGGGTTCGTCAGCTAATAGTGAAGAGATAAGGGGGGTAGCGCCAATCAGGTCGCCTGCACCTACGGTAACGGTGTTGGGATTCTTGGCCCGGATGTCTTTGAGCAAGGTGCTCATGTGCTCTACACCGCCAGCTTGAACACTGATGTTCTCGCTGGGCTTGTCTGGATTGGGGTAGCGAAAGGTGCTGGGCAGCAGGTTACCGTGATAGTCGTTGAAAGCCAAAATCTTTAGGGTAGCGGTATCGCTCGAGGCGGTATTGCTCGA
>JACMOA010000129.1 GCA_014378225.1 Deinococcales bacterium
CGCGGGTTTTCCCACCACACCGCGAAATCTGCGCCCGGTTCGGTAAAGGGATAATAACTGGGCTGGAAACGCACCTTCGCAGAGGAGCCAAACAGTCCCCGCGCCAGCTCTGCGATGGTTCCTTTGAGGTCTGCCATGCTGATGTTATCGCCCACCACCAAGCCTTCCACCTGATGAAACATACTTTCGTGGGTGGCGTCGGTAGCCTCAAAGCGGTACACCTTTCCCGGAACGATGATTTTGAACGGTGGAGTGTGCTCGAGCATGTACCGAATCTGCATCGGGCTGGTGTGGGTACGTAAAAGTCGCCCGTCGGTGAGCCAGAAGGTGTCCCACATGTCGCGGGCCGGGTGAAACCACGGAATATTGAGCGCGTCAAAGTTGTACTGGTCGGTTTCCACTTCAAAACCGTGAACGCTTCGGTAGCCCATGCGGGTGAACAAATCCCCCATGTCATCCAGAATCCTCGAGATGATATGGGGGCCGCCCGCCGGGAAATTTACACCCGGCAGGGTCACGTCAACGGCCTCAGAGCGCAGTCGGGCCTCGAGCGCCTGAGCATTGAGCACCATCTGACGAGTGCTGATGGCCTCCTCGAGCTGACCCTTCAGGGCGTTAATTTCTGCTCCTCGAGCCTTTCGCTCTTCAGGCGGCAACTTGCCCAGCTCTTTAAGCTGCGACGTGAGCGCCCCACTTTTGCCCAGATAATGGGTTTTGACCGTTTGCAAATTCTCGAGCGAAGGTGCGTTTTCAATTTCCTGCAAAGCTTGTTCTAACATGAATAACCTCTTATTAAACGGGTTGAACTCGAGCAGATAAACCTAAAAGTATGCCGACAAACAACGAAAAACCCCTATCCAGGACGGACAGGGGCCAGCACTCGAGCGGGAAAAACTTACTCTCGAGCCTGGCCCTCCCTGAAAAAAGGCGAATGTTGGAAACTCCGGTTCCGCATGTTTCCCAGCTTAACCGTCTAGCCCCGTGGGGTCAATGATGCGCTCGAGGGTTTACAGTGAACCCACCCGTGGAGGTATTCATGAATTCTTTTGTCTGCTGCGTCCTGACCTCAGCATTTCTGATGGGTTCGAGCGGGGCGGGGTCCGCTTCCCTGCCCCGCGCCGAACAAACGTTGCGCAAGACCCTTTTTTGTCAGAAATACCGCTGCATTCCCCAACCCGACACCCTGGGAACTCCGGTCAAAACCGGACAGACCCGCTCGAGCTTACGGCTGGCTGGCAAGGCGCTCGAGAGGTTTTATTACCTCTCGGAAGTCTCGCTGGACGCCACCTTTCAGAAGACCAATGCTCAGAATAAAGGCGGCTTGGTTCGGCTGGCCCTAAATCTACAATCCTCCATTCCCGGCGACGGGGCCACCCCCAAAGAACTCGAGGACGCCTTCGGGCAGATGCGCCGCCTCACCCTAGAGTTTACGACCCAGTTTCTGCCTGCTAAAGCGGCACTCGAGCAGGCAAAAAAGTGTGATTTTGCCAGCGGCAAAACCCTGAATACCCGCATCCGGGTGGAAGGTCAAAACCTGCGCCTGACCTGTGATTTTTTTACTTTTGGGATAGAAGTTCTTTAGGTTGTTTTAGACAACAAATTACAGAGTCCAGAAGTCAATAAGCTGAGGTTTGTCGTTTTATAACAAGTTGCCAACACTGACTTTCCACCCCGGAAAAAGCACCGGGATGGAAATACAAAACAGCAGCCCGGTATTCTAGTTTTCTCGCTCCACTCGGCCTTGAAGAGATGGAACTTCTTCAAGGCAACTTGGTATTAGCTCCCCAGCACGCTCTCTTCATTCATCGGAATTTTATTGGGGTGCGCCTCGAGCACAACATCCACAAAAACCTGCACCAGTTCAGGGTCAAAGTGCTGACCCGATTCTTTTTGAATCTCCTCGAGCGCTTCAGGAACGCTCCAGGCCGCTTTATAGGGGCGCTCACTTCGCAGGGCGTCAAAAACGTCTGCCAGGGCAAAGATGCGGGCCAGCAGCGGAATTTGTTCACCCTTGAGCCTGTCAGGATAGCCCATACCATTCCATTTTTCGTGGTGGTGGCGCACTACATCCAGTACCGCTCGAGGGATAAAACTCAGATTCCCCAGCAAACTCTCGCCCAGGGTAGTGTGGGCCTGCATCACGGCCCACTCATCTGGGGTCAGAGCGCCCGGTTTGAGCAGCACTCGGTCAGGATCGGACACGTTACCCACATCGTGCAGCAGTGCGCCCCAGCGCAGGTGCTCGAGCGCGTCCCAGCTCAGATTCAGTTTGAAACCCACCTGACTGACCAAATCCGTGACCCGCTCGGTATGACCCCCACTTTCCAAATCGCGGCCCTCGAGCATCAGACCCAGTGCAGAAAGGGCCTGTTCACGGGTGCGGCGCAGTTCAATTAGGTTTTGAGAGCGCTCGAGCGAACGTTCCACCCGGTAGGTGATGGCTTCGCACAGCGTAAACACCCCTTTGCTCTGGGGTACGACCCGCCGAAAGCTGGACAGACACAGCGCCCCGTACAACTCACCGTGCGAATAAAGAGGCATCAGCACAATGCTACGAACTTTCATGTTTTGCACGAAAGGTTCCAACTCAGGCTCGGTTTGGTACACCACCCGCTCCCCAAAGCTCAACGCAGCAACCTGCTGAGGTGAAAACGGACACCCATATCCTTCAAACTGTTCAAGGTGGTTTTCTGGACGCTCTCCTACCTTCAGATGCGACACCAGAGTATTCTCGTGAACCAGCAGCAGCATTCCCGCCTCGAAAGGAGTCAGGTTAATCAGGGTCTCGAGCGCAACTCTGGCCATCTGGAGTGGGTTTTCCATCAGCTCGAGCTGAATGGACAGCGCCGCCAGACGCTCAAAGCGCTGGGCTTCGGCTTGGGCAGTCTCGAGCGCTTGCAAGCGGGCAATGGCTGAACCAGCGGCCTGTGCCAGCGCCTCCAGAGCGTGCTGGTCCGCCAGAGAGAGGCTCGAGGAGGAGTCGGTGGATATCGAGAGCACGCCCAGCACCTGCCCCTCAACGTCCGTGAGCGGCACACCCAGATAGGCCACACGCTCTCGAGAGCTGGTCAAAAAAATAGTTTCGGAAAAGCGGTCCGCATCCGGGGTAAAAAAAGGGCGACCCGAA
>JACMOA010000130.1 GCA_014378225.1 Deinococcales bacterium
CAACTCGAGCGGGGTAGTGTTCTGGCAATGGGTGGAGTCACGTCAAAAAATTATCTTTGATGGCCTGGCCTCGGCCCTGTTCGGATTGCCTCCAGAAACCCGTTATATGGACGCGTCCACCTTCCTCAACCTGATTCTCGAGGAGGACCGCACCACTTTCGAGAGGAGTATTCAGCAGGCGTTTGAAACCCTCGAGCGCCACGCAACCGACATCCGTATTCTGCGGCGCGGTCAAATTCGCTGGGTTCAGGTGCGCGGCAAAGTGGCGCTTGAGGACAGCATTCAGGTGATTAATGGGGTATTTCTGGACATCACCGAGCGCAAACTGATTGAGCTGCGGCTGCGTGAACTCAACGAGGCCCAAAAACGCTTTGTCAGCGACGCGGCCCATGAACTGCGTGCGCCGCTCACTTCTATTCAGGGAAACCTCGAGCTGGTGCGCCTGTATCCACAAATGCCACCCGATGAACAGCTCGGGGCCATTGGAGACGCCGAACGCGAAGCCGCCCGCCTGGGCCGCCTGGTTGCGGATTTGCTGACCCTGGCGCGGGGAGACCGGGGCGTGGAGATGATGGAAGACGACCTGAAACTCGACGAGGTACTGCAAGAAGCCTGGCGCAGCGCCCTTCCGCTGGGACGGAACCACTGGATGGAGTTGCTCACGCTCGAGGCGTGTAGGGTGCTGGGAGACCGGGACCGCCTCAAACAACTGACCCTGATTCTGCTCGAGAATGCACTTAAATACACCCCTCCGGACGGTAAAATTACGCTCGAGCTGAAGTGTCTGGAGGGGCATGTAGAGTTCCGGGTAAGCGACAACGGCGTGGGTATTGCCGAAACCGACCTGGAACGGGTATTCGAGCGCTTTTACCGCACCGACGAAGCCAGGGTGCGCGGCGAGGACCCCGGTGGAACCGGGCTGGGCCTCTCAATTGGCAAATGGATTGCAGAGCTGCACGGCGGCAAAGTGTGGCTCGAGCGGGCAGACGCCGGTGGAACGGTGGCCGTGGTGCGCTTGCCCCGGCTCGAGCTTGAGGGTTAGGCCGGAGGGTTAGGCGGGAGCGAGTTTGTAACCGGATTGTTTGTGTACTGTCAGCTCTCGGCTCCTTTTTTTCACCTGATAGGAGGCACAGGCTGCGAAAAGGGTTATATTGAGCGTGTGACCCTCAGCGGAGCCAATTCTCCTTCTCGCCCTGCTTCTGTGCGCTCACAAACCGTGTCACAAACGCTGCTCGAGGTGGCCCTACTCACCGACGTAGGGCAAATGCGGCCCATGAATGAAGATAGCGGCATCGCCATTCCCTTGCCCGAAGGCGGACTTTTTGTGGTGGCAGACGGTATGGGCGGACACAACGCCGGAGATGTCGCTTCTCAGATGGCAGTGCGGCTGCTTCAGGGACACTATCTGGTCCACAAAGACAAAGGCGACGTTCCTTCAAGGCTGGTCAAAACGCTCGAGGAAGTGAACAAACAGGTCTACGCCGAGGCCAGCCGACCAGACCGCCGGGGCATGGGAACCACCGTCACCGCGCTGGCGGTGGACGGCCCCAACGCACTCATTGTCAATGTGGGGGACTCGAGAATTTATTTGCTGCGCGGCGGGTCGCTTTCTCAGCTCACCCGTGACCACTCCTGGGTAGCAGAGCAACAGCGGCGCGGACTCTTGAGCGAAGACGAGGCCCGAAACCACCGCTGGCGCAGCGTAATATCCAACGCACTGGGCAGCACCGCAGACCTCAAGCTGGACCTGAGCGGCCTCAAGCTCGAGCCGGGAGATTTGTTTTTGCTGTGTTCCGACGGCCTCACCGGGGTGCTCGAGGACAATCAACTCGCGCCGTTTTTACTGGCGGATTTACCGCTCGAGCGTAAAGTTCGCAATCTGGTAGACGCCGCCAACGCGGGGGGTGGCCCGGACAATATCACCGCGCTGCTGGTCAAGGTGGAGGCGGTGGGTGGGTCAAACCGTTCTTACGAACTGCCCACCCTGCAAGGTGATGGTCCGGTGCTGGCCCGCACCCTGCTGGGACTCGAAACTGAGGCGGGTGTTCAACCGCTTCCAGTTCCCAACAACCTGCCTTACGTCATTGCGCTTTACGTAGTCCTACTAGCCCTCGTTCTGGCCCCCGAACCCTACCGCACTGCGCTGATTCCAGTGCTGTTTCTGGCGGCGGGCATGGTGGCTTTCCTGTATTGGCGTCAGCACCGCCGTACCCACTCCCACAAGCCAACGAAAGACGCGCTCGAGGAAAAAGTGACGCCACCACAGCCCACCAATCTAGACAACCTGAAGGATACCGACGAAGACGAAGACGCTCGAGGGGAATTCTCGAGCCGATAGTAACCGACAATAGCTGAGAGTGGAAATTTAAGGTTCCATTAAAGCACGGCACTTCCGCTCACACATTCTAGGGCCTATACTCATCTTGGTACCTCCCCCCGGTTCGCGTCTTCACGCTCGAGCCTGATTTTTAACGCTCGAGATTTCTCTCGAGGTCCTCATGAAGTATTTCAAACCCAAGTATTTCAAACTCGCGGCGCTCACGCTATGCGCTCCCCTGCTGGGTTCCTGCTGGCTGATTTTCCCGGCTCCGCCTCCGTCCCCACCGTCCCTGTTTCTGAGCTTTGGCGTGCCTGAAATTCCCTCCGTCGCAGTAGGTAACGCCTATCTGGGCGTGTTCTGGTACGACGCCGAGGCTAACCCTTACCCAGTGGTTACAAGTCGGCTCGAGGGGAATATGGTTCCTCTCGAGGGTCGTCTCAGTCCCCCTCCACCACCCAGCGGATTCACTGGACGAGAAACGTTTATCTCTGGGTATGAGCTGCAAAAGTTGCAGGAAAACCCCAAGTTTTTGCTTTCTCTGCAACAGGGCGAAGCTCGAGACAAGGGTGTTTCACAGCTTGGGGGAGCTGACGGCGCACGGACCGGAACCCTGTATCCCTTTGTGTGGCAGGATTTATTGGTCAATGGAAAGTTTGACCCGGTAAACGACAAAATCCTGTTTGATACCAACGATGTGATTTCTTACGCCAACAAAGACTTCAGTTACAGCTTTGACGGTAACTCGAGTGGAATTAGCTTCCGTGAAACCGGAAAGCGGCGGCAGGGCTGGACCCATGTTCACCACTTTGTGCTGACCGGGACTTCTGGAAATGAGCTGACCTGGAATTCTCTGGCTACCAACAGCCCCTCGCTGTACAAAATGCGACTCAAGGAACCCACCGATGTGGTCAGCAGCATGGAGGTGAAACCATGAAAGGTGAAGCCATGAAACCGTTCATTTTAATGGCACTGTCAGGTGTTCTGGCCCTGACTTCCTGTGGGGGCGCACCCTCGAGCGACGCTGGGGGCAGCCGTCCTACGGCCCGTGTAACCAGCTTGTTCGAGTTTCCTGAAATTGCGACGGGCGCAAAAACCTACCTGCAATTTCGGGACCCTGCCGGGAAGTCAGTGAAGCAAGAAGAGCTGAAGGCGGGCGAAACCTCGAGAGTGATAGAAATTCAGAATCTGGGAACGCCTTTGGAAGCGGACCTGAGCGCACCGCTCAGCTTCAAGCCCGCAGACGCCACGGTGGTGCAGGGACCCACGCCCTCGAGCGCTAAAATTTACGGTCTCGCCCCAATCATTTATGCCGATAGGAACAGCAACGGCACGCTTGACGACGGCGAGTTGCTGCTGATGACCCATGACCGGGTGCTCTACAGCAGCGCCGCATTCACGGCGGCGTACTCGCAAGCGGTGGGGGGTAAGACCATGACCACTCGAGTGAACGCTCAAACCGGATGGACCCGGCTCGAGCACTACGTCTACCTACCCCGCGACTCGAGCGAGTACAAACGCAGCCTGACCAGCACGGTAGACCGCACGTTTTATTTGCACAAGGTTACGCCTGAAACGAGTATGTGATACGCAATCCGTATGAGTAAAGCAGAGGGCAGAAAAAGCTAGAGCGTTAAGTCTAACATCTGAAGTCTAAAATCTGAAATCTGACTTTCGATTACACCTAGAGATAAAACAGAAGGCCACACAGGTTTTTCACCGTGTGGCCTTCTGAATTTCTTCATTCATGCGCTCGAGCTTTTCAATTGGGTACTTTTATGGTTTTTGGGTGGGTCCAACTCGAGTAGGGTGTGAAACGTTCGTATGGGAGCAGGAATTGAGTTGCTATTAGATTTGTATTTCAACTTATAGTTTACTGGAGAACCAATGGACCCTTCAGAAAAAGCCCAACTGCTCGAGTTGCTCGAGTCCAATCGCGTCACAAACGCTACCCGCAGAGTTTTGCTCGAGCGCCTGAATCAAAAATTTGAGCGTCAGTTTTTTTCGGTTTCACACCTCGAGCTTCTCAGGACGGTAGCCCTCAGATTGGTTCCGCATGACCCGCTCGAGCTGGATTTGGTGGGACCCATTGACGGCAGACTGGCACACGGCGATTCCAAAGGCTGGCGTTATGCGGACCTCGCGCTCGAGCCTAACCCATATAAATCATTGCTCGAAGCGCTACCTAAAGACTTTTTACAACTCGAGGGCGAGGTTCAGGACAGCATTCTCGAGGGTGTGCAAAAGGAGTTTCCTCGAGCGTTTGAAGACCTGCTGGCTGAGTTGGTCGAGATTTATTATTCGCATCCGCTGGTTCAGGTGCGAATAGGCTATTACGGCTTTGCAGACGCACAGGGCTGGACTTTATGACTCCCAGGACCCAGACACTCAGGTTCGACGCGGTGGTGGTTGGCACGGGCGCGGGCGGCGCTCCACTGCTCTCGAGGTTAGCGCGGGCAGGGCTTAAGGTTTTGGCGCTCGAGGCGGGACCCGTTCACCCGCTTTCCGAGATGGCCACCGACGAGCGAACCCAGGAAAAACTGTTCTGGAAGGATGAGCGCATCTCGAGTGGGCAGGACCCCATCGGGTTTGGACGCAACAATTCGGGCATCGGGGTGGGCGGCTCTACCCTGCACTACACAGCTTACGTTCCGAGGGTACAACCGGACGACCTCAAGCTCAGGACTGAATTTGGAGTGGGTCAGGATTGGCCGCTCGAGTACAGCGATTTAGAGCCGTACTATGACGAACTCGAGCACTTTCTGGGCATTTCCGGCCCTGAACACTATCCGTGGGGTCCGCCCAGAAACCAGAGTTATAGACACGCGGCCTTGCCCCTAAACGCGGCAGCCAAAGCCATGCAGCGCGGCTGTGCTGCCCTGGGAATTCGCACCTCGAGCGCACCCAACGCCGCTTTGAGCGCTCCGCAGGAACAGGAAGGTTACGGAGTGCGCCACGCCTGCACCAACCGGGGGTTCTGTCAGGCCGGATGTTCTGTGGGTGCCAAAGCGAGTGTGGACGTAACTTTTCTGCCGCTGGCGGTCAAGGGAGGCGCGGAGATTCGGCCCAATTCGTTCGTGACCCGTTTTCTGCTCGAGGGGAACCGCATTACTGGTGTGGAATACCTTAGAGACGGCCTGCTCGAGCAGGTTTTTACCGACACGCTTTTTCTATGTGCTGGAGCCATTGAAACCCCGCGTCTGCTGCTGATGCAGAATCTGGCCAACTCGAGCGGGCAGGTGGGCCGCAACTTTATGGCCCATGTGGGAACCCAGGTGTGGGGCCGCTTTGAGGAGGAAACCCAGCCGTTTATGGGCATTCCGGGCAGCCTGATTTCTGAGGATACCCACCGGCTCGAGGGCATGGTGGGCGGCTATCTGTTACAGTCCATCGGCGCAATGCCCGTGACCTACGCTTCGCAGTACGCCCGAGGAACCGGAACTTGGGGTAAAAAGCTGCTCGAGCACATGAGCGGGTACACAAAAGTGGCTGGAATCAACGTGCTGGGCGAGGGTTTGCCGTATGACGGTAACTTTCTCGAGCTTAGCCCTGAGCTGGACGCACGGGGCCTGCCCAAACCCATCATTCACTATTCAAACGGCGATAACGAGAAAAAAATGGCCGCACATGCGGAGAAACTGATGCGCGACATCTGGACAGCGGCGGGCGCACACGATTTATGGACCTTCCCTCGAGGGGCGCACACCCTGGGAACAGCGCGGATGGGCCAAGATTCGCGCTCGAGCGTGATTAATCGGGACTGCAAGAGTTGGGACCTCGAGAATTTGTACATCTGCGACAACTCCATTTTCCCCAGTTCGCTGAGCGTCAATCCGGCCCTAACCCAGATGGCCCTGAGCTTACGGACGGCAGATGTGTTTCTCAAGGGGTAGATGGAGGAGTAGATGGAGGGGCGCACGAGTGTGAAACCCGTGCCGTCTAGGCGCAAGACTTATAACCGACAACCGATAACTGACAACCCACTACTCGAGGACAAAATGACATCCTTCCTATCTAAAATTCAAAAAAAACACGGCAACACTGGCTACGGCGGCG
>JACMOA010000016.1 GCA_014378225.1 Deinococcales bacterium
AAAAAGCGATGTTTTCTTTAAATGCCAGACCAAGCTCGGATACTCCATCATAAATAAAGCATACCTGCTTTAGTATCTCGAGGGTTGGCAAATGTGACAAATTTTACTCTCACAAGGTGCATAAGCCCTTTATTTAAGCTTAAATCTTATAAATTATTGTGAATGCTTTTCCGCTCGAGCCGATTTGAGGCTCGATTTTAAAGTATTTTGCGGAAGTATTGAGATAGAGGCGAAATGCTTCTCAACGGGCGGGAGCAGCAATAGGACAGCATTTTTCACGAGAGCGGACAAGCCCAGAAGGTGCCGTTTTGTCCAAGACATAGAGCTAACCGGAGCGGAGCGTAGGTAGCGCAATGGTAGTGAAAAATGCTTTGAGTTGATTAAACTACTTGAGTAAAAACAAGTTGAAAAACCCCCTCGAGTAGAGGGGGCCTGGATAAGGTTTGAGTTTATAGCTCAGTAGATACAGATTTAGTCGTCTGCGGATTGAGCTTCACCCTTAAAAGCAGCGGTTTCCCGCTTGTCCGCATCACGAAGGCCCTTGATGCCGCGCACGATGGCGACAACCAGGAAGTAAGTCACCAGTGGAGCCACAAAGGTCAAGGCCCAGAACAACGCCAGGAATGTTCCTTCGCCAGGAATAATGCCCGCCGCAATGAAATCCGCTTTATAGCCCGCTATCGACCACACACTCATCAGCACGAAGAAGGCGACCCCGGCAGCCAGACGCTTGGGGTGCTCAGTTGGCGCTTCGCCGTAATACTGGTTCTCTTTGGCGCGGTCCAGAAGGGGAACAGCGAACCACAGCAAGATAACCAGTGTAGGCACGATGATGGCCCCAATGAATTCAGCGTTCAGAATTCCACCAAAGGGCAGTTGAAGCTCTACTGAACCTGGAATCATGGCCAGTACACCGAACACCCACAGCAAATACCAGTCCGGCTTGATGTTGGGAACCGGGTTATTAATGTCTGGTCTGCCGTAAACCTCTACTGGGTGAACCGGAATATAAGCAGAAAACAGGGTAATAACGCCCAACAGCAGCAAAAACAAAATCGCCATGATAGGGGTTTGCTGGGTAATCAGCGGCACGCCCACAATCTTTTTGTAAGCAATTTTCTTGGCGTACATCGGCTGGGTGTGCTTCTGCTTAATCATCAAAATCATGTGCGCGGCAGTGGTGCCGAGCAAAATTAGAGGCAGCAGCATAATGTGAAAGCCATACACCCTCGAGATAACCTGTTCGCCTGGAAAGACTCCTCCGAAAGCAACCTGTGCGGTCCAATCTCCAATATAGGGAATGCTGCGGGTGATGTTGTAAATCACGCCCAGGGTGGTAAAAGCGAAGTTGTCGTAGGGCAGCACATAGCCCGTCACGGCAGTGAGTACCGTAAAAACCAACAGCAAAATGCCAATCCACCAGTTGATTTCGCGGGGACGCTTGAAGGACCCAGAAAAATAAATTCGCATCATGTGCAGTAGACTGGCGGCCACCATCAAGTTGGCGGTCCAGTGGTGAATACGCCTGAGCATATCTCCGAAGGGCAGGGTGTTAATCTTCAGCGCCGAGGCGTAAGCAGCAGGCAGGTCGTTCACCAGGCGGGTGCTGGGTTCATAACTGAAGGCCAGCAGAATTCCAGTCAAGATTAAGATAATCAACGAAAAAAGCGTGATTTCACCCAAAAAGTACGAGTGATGCACGGGAAAGGCTTTCCGCAAGAACTTGTCGTTCAGGCGGCTGATGTGTAGGCGCTCGTCTAACCACTGATTCATAATCATACCTCCTGAAGTTAGGCTTCCACGGTGCCGTAAACCGTCTCGAGCCACTTACCCGACACCACAAATTGATTGTTCTCAAGCTTGATGGGTAACTGGGGTAGCCCTCTGGGCGCAGGTGCAACCAGCACTTTGCCGCTTTTACCGTCAAATTTTGAGCCGTGACAAGGGCAGGGTAAATTTCCGTCCGGTCCTTTAGCCAGCACTGAGCAGCCCAGGTGAGGGCAAAGTTTGCTAAAAGCAATAATCCCGTCTGCGGTGGCTTCCGGCTTGGCCGGAGCAGTGATGTCGCTTAGGGCGTACTTTAAAATCATGATGGCATTGATGGTCGCGCCCTGCCCTTCACTACGCACCACATCGTTGCCTTTGGGATAAACCGTAATGTAAGGACCATCTTTCTCGAGGTCATCAGGGCCTACAGGCTGTCCTGCTTTAGGACCCTCGGCGTAAACCAACACGTCGCCTATCTCAACCGGTTTTTGTGCGTCAGTAATGAATGGCACCGGACGGAGACCGCCCAAAATAGTGGCAAAACTCACCAATCCAATTCCGGTAGCTCCCGCCATCGCCGCCGTAACAAACTTACGGCGGCTAATTTCAGGGTCGAGTTTTTTTGCTTTTGTCGTCATACTCAAACCTCAAATTCCTACACTGCGTTGTTCAAGAACACTGGGTTATCCGAAAACTGGATTGCTCGAGAGCGGCATATCCACAATATTTTAGGGTGTGCTCGAGCAAAAATACAGGTTAAAAGACCCGCAGGAAAATTCCGCTCGAGCGAGAAAGTTCACCAGGGGAATTCGCCACCAGCGTCTTCCACCAGGACCTCGCCGTCCATAAAGTATTTTTTATAAAGCATAATCACCGCAGATAGAAACAAGAAGATTCCAGCCGCAAATACGCCTTCTTGAGGCACGTTGATAACTGGAGCCTCGGCGGTGAGGCCCTGAAGCGAAATGCTTTCCAAAATAGCCCTGACAAAGCCTACTGAACAAAACACCACCATCGCCAGCGAAAATAACATGGCGTACATGCCAAACGAGGTGCTTTTGTTGCGGTGAATTCCTGGCTCGAGCTGTTCACCCTCAGCCCAGGTGGAGTATAGACCCATCAGGCCGTACACCAGCAGCACCATGATGAAGGTTCCCAGGAAGATTTCAGGAAGTTTGAGGTCTTTGGGAACAAACCTCGAGCGGTTCTTCAGCGCTTTGTCGTTCTCTCCAGCTCCAGCAGCGGCAAATACTTCGGCTCCAAACTCTCCACCCTTGTTGGTCCAGGAGTTACGAACGTAATTCGTGACCTCGAGTACCTGTTGCTCACTGAGTTGTGGATACGCGGGCATCAGGTTTTTGCCTTTGTGGATGATGCCCACCAGGCCTGCGGGCTTGCCCAGCACCAATGCAGAGCCAACCAGCACCTTGCCCACGCCACCCTGACCCTGTGCTCCGTGACAGCCAATGCAGCCTTGAGCGGTATAGAGAGCTTTGCCATTGCCCTGCCAGTCTACTTTGACAGCAGTTTCGGCGCCCACCACAGCGGCGGGCGCACTCGTTTCTTCTTTGGCCAGTTCCCCGTTAAACAAAAACAGCAGAATAACCCAGAACACCGCCGCTAGAATCAGCGAAAACCAGGGGATTGATGCGTCATTACGCTCCATAGTGCTTCCTTTGCATAACTGTTGCCGTCCTCGCGCTTTCTGTCTTCACCGTTTCAGAATAGCACGCTCGAGCGGTGTGCCAGACTGGTGTTTCAGACCTCATAAGTCTTAAAGTAATCCCGCTTTCCAATCCTTTACACAGCGCCAAAACCCACCCCCTCGAGCGAACACATCTCACGAATAAAACCCGTTTTGAACCCAAAACGAGCTATTTTTCCTTGTTTCTATTTTGAAAGAACATCGGTCAAGAAGGTAGGCCAAACGTCCCCAGATGGGGGTCAAAAATCTGCTCGAGCACAGGGTTTTAGAGAGGTTGCAACTTATCCCACACTAAACGGCTCACTCTAGCGCCCAAGAGCACCATTCCATTTTCGGGATGCTCCCTCAGGTCCTCTCCGCCTTTGGTCATCAGGGCAATGCTGTAGGGAACCGGGCCGTACACCAACGCTACGTCGTTGCGTGTTCCAGAAATCTCACCACTCTTGCTCAGCACCTGAACCGCCAGTTCTCCGCTCGAGTCTCTGGGCAGCGAACGACCCACCATGTCCTTGTATTGTTGCTTTTCCAGGATGTTCAGGGCCAGCGCGGTCATTTCAGGCTCGAGCAAGAGTCCAGTGTGTAATTCAAACATCATGCGGGCCAAATCTCGAGGGTTGGTCCAGTTTCGCTCTCCCCGCCGTTGGCGCTCGTTTTGCCGCTCAGGGGGAAGTTGCAGCTTGCCCACCAGTTCGGTGCTGGGATAGCGCTCGAGCAGAGCATTTATCCGGTCCTGACCCACGATTTCAATCACTTTATTGGTGGCGGTATTATCACTCAGCACAATCATCAGGGTAAGCCAATCACGTAGACTCAAATTTAAACCCGGCTCGAGTTCGTGCAAAATCCCCGCGCCACCCACCTTATCCGAATCCTCGAGCGGGTAACGCTCACTCAGCTCGAGCACTCCTTTTTCTACCTGACTCAGAGCTTCAATCAGGATGGGAACTTTGATAGTGCTGGCGGCTGGGAAGGACTCGTTGGCGTTCCACTCGAGGGTTGGAAAAGCTCCCTCCTCGAGCGGGCGCACGCACAGGCCAAACAGTCCCTCGAAAGTCCGAAGAGTTTGCTCGAGTTGAGCATAGAAGAGGGTTTGGTTCATGTGCTCGAGTTTAAACGCTCGGCCCTGGACCCACTAAGGCTATGATGAACTCATTATGGAACGACTGCAAAAAATTCTCTCCGGCGCAGGTGTGGCCTCGAGACGCGCCGCCGAGGACCTCATCAAAGCGGGCCGGGTGACGGTAGACGGCAAAGTGGCCACCTTGGGCGACAGCGCCGAGCGCTCGAGCGATATTCGGGTGAACGGCCAAAGTATTGACACCGCTCGAGTTAACACCAGTTTTCTGCTCTATAAACCTCGCGGTATTGTCACCAGCGCCAGCGACGAGCGCGGACGTGAAACCGTGCTCGAGCACATGCCGCGCATTCCGGGTCTGCACCATGTTGGGCGGCTAGACCTCGAGTCTGAGGGACTCTTACTGCTCACCAACGACGGTGAACTCACCCTCGAGATGACTCATCCGCGCTTTACCCACGAAAAAGAATACCGGGTGTGGACCCGACATGAACTCGAGGATTCCGAACTTAAGTCACTCGAGCGCGGAATTGAACTCGAGGACGGTCTGACCCTGCCCGCCAAGACCGAGCGGGCGCGGGGCGGACTGTTTATTACCCTGCGCGAAGGAAAAAACCGTCAGATTCGTAAAATGCTCGAGTTTCTGGGCCACCGGGTCACGCAACTGGTGCGGGTGCGCTTCGGCGGGCTTTTTCTGGGAGACCTCGAGCCGGGTGAATACGTGGAACTAAATGTGGACGACCTCGAGCACCTCAAGCACCCCGAGCGCATCGGGCGGCGTGAACTGGAGAAGATGCGCGGGGACATGTACTCGAGGTGGGACTAAGTATTGAGACGCCTCGAGCAGTTGCACAGGGCAAATAACACCTCAACGCAGGAGTTCACCCGCAACTTTTAGACCCGCTAATACGGTCTCCTCGAGCATTTCTGGCTGCACCACCGTATCTCCCGGCTGGTGATAGTTGGGGTCCATTCCCCGGTAAAAGAACAATGCCGGACTGCCCGCCTCAAGAAAAGAAGCGTGGTCGCTGCCGCTGCTGCCGTCGTTCAGGCGGCGCAATTCTGGAACAGCCCTTTCGGACCGCTCGAGCAGAGCCAGAGTTCCACCTACGCTCAGTGGCGTAACATCAACGCCCACCATGTCGAAATTGAGCATGGCTTTCAGACCTCCCACCAAACTGGCGTGGGTTTTAACAAATGCTCGAGAACCGCGCAAACCGTCTTCTTCGCCGTCAAAAGCCACAAACCAAGCCGACTGAGCCAGTGGAGTGTTGGCAGCGCGGCGGGCCATTTCGAGAATGGACGCCGTGCCCGAAGCGTTATCGTTAGCTCCAGGCGCACCCTGCACGCTGTCGTAATGAGCGCCAAACAGAATTTTTGGCGCAGTGACCCCTGGTAAAGCAGCAATCAGGTTGCGGCCCACAATGGTTCGCCGCTCCGCCTTGACGCTAAGGGTAGCCTGTTCACCTGTGCGCTCGAGCAGAACTGCACCGTCCGCACCCGAAACGCCCAACACCGGAATAGTAACCTCAGCGGCCAGAGTTCCACCGCGCAGATTTCCCGGAGCGTTGTTGACGATAATCAACCCTCGAGCGCCTGCCTGAACTGCGTTCTGGGCTTTTTCGGCAAAGCGCAGGGTTCCACGCCGTACTACTGCAATCTTGCCGGTCACATTTGCGGCCCGGAATTCCTCGAGCGTTCCCACACCCGCCACCGCCACCAGCGCCGCGCTGAAGTCTCCCCCGCTCGAGCCGTCCAGAGCACTGCCCTCGAGCACCTTGTTTCCTATTTCTAGCTGTGAACCTTCATCAAAAAACTTGTTGTACTCGAAGGTCTCCACTCGAGTGCTATATCCACTGGCCCCGTACTGGGCCTCAAGATAATCCCCCGCTTTTTTTAGAGCTGCCGAACCCGCCACTCGAGGGCCGTTCTCGAGCAGAGTAGATACGTCCTGAGCAATCTTCGAGCTAGGGGGAAAAGCGGGAGAAACGGGAGTTGGAGAAGTCTGGGCCAGGGCGACGGTCAAGATTTGGGCCGCACCCAACATACGGAATGTGAGCATAGTCAAACAGGGAAACATAGCTTTATAAAACTACGAAAATGGGTGAGTTGTCAGAGCGAGAAATGAGCGCTGACTCGAGGAATCTCATTTGTAGCCCACAAAGTCCCACTCGAGTTGAGAACTTTTACAAAACCCTTGCCCACCCCATCTGCTACCCTGACCCTGTGAGCAACATCAAAGCGGCACACTCGAGCGTAGCCACCAAAGATAAGCAGAACGCTAATATCGTGGTGCAGTCGCTAGCCAAGCGCTACGGCAAATATACGGTGCTCGAGCAGGTCAATATGGTCGTGGAACCCGGCGAGGTGTACGCCCTGACCGGACCCAACGGCGCGGGCAAGACCACCCTGATTCGCTGCATTACCGGCCTGGTGTTTCCCAGTGAAGGCGAGGTTTTCCTCAAGGGTCACAACGTGTACACCCACGGAACCGCCGCCCGCTCTCATCTGGGTGCAGTGGTAGAAGCGCCTGCCGCATTTTATCGGCACCTCACCGGAACCGAAAATCTCGAGGCCCACGCCACGATGGCGGCTCAGGCTCCAGGCGCAAAGAGGGTCGCCAAAGACCGCATCCGTGAGGTGCTCAGCCTGCTCGAGATTCACCGCATGTCAGACCGCAAAGTTGCTGAGTACTCGCTGGGCCAGCGTCAGCGCCTGGGTGTGGCGGCTGCCATCCTGACCGACCCAGATATTCTGATTCTGGACGAACCTACCTCCGGGCTGGACCCACTGGGCATCGGACTCATTCACCGCATCTTATCCAGCATGGCGGCAAGCGGGAAAAGTGTGATTCTGAGTACCCACCACTTGCGCGAGGTGGCCCAGTACGCGCACACCGTGGGCATTTTATCCGGCGGCAGACTGGTGGACCAGGTAGATTTGAACGCCCGTCAAAACGCCTTCAAATTTCAGGTGGACGACCCCACTCGAGCGGCGGCCCTGTTGCAAAGCCTCCCCTTCGTGAACCGGGCCTACACCCGCGCAAACCACACTATTGCCCACCTCGAGAGCGATTTTGACGTGTCTAACGCCCTATCCAAACTGCTGAACGAGGGCGTCCGCGTGATGGAAGTGGGGCCGGATTTGTTTGATTTATATGACTACTACCGTGAACGGGTGGAGCAGTAGGGTGTTGGGTATCGGTCATCGGTCATCGGTTTAGAGACGTGGGGTAATAAGCAATGAGTGAGGAGTAATAAGCAAGACTGCTCGAGTAGAAGCCAGAAGCTTAAGCACTGACAACCGATAACCCTTCGAGTCTATCCCAAAGGAGAACCCCCCTTGCTCAGCCTCATCCTCCTCGAGTTTCGCAAATTGCTGGGGTACCGTTCGGTCCGTCTGGCCCTGGTTATTCTGTTTCTACTGCCCTGGATTTGGAGCTTTGCTCCTGCGCTGGACAAGGTGTATGGTCTGGTATTGACCAGCATGTGGCAGATGCCCGCGCTGAGTTTGCTCACCGTGATGCAGTTTATTCTGCCGCTGCTGGTAGGCATGACCGCCGCCGAACTGCTGGGTGCAGAGGTTTCGGCGGGAACATTAGCTCCGCTGTTGTTGCGTCCGCTCGAGCGTTACAAGGCGCTGGGAGCCAAGTATGTGGTGGCCTTGCTCTACCCGCTGGTTTTGCTGAGCGTTTTGCTGCTCTCGAGCCTGCTGGCAGGGGCGCGTTTTGGTTTGGGCGGTTTTGCCGGAGGAACCGGTTTTGGTGAAGGCGGCTTTATTGGCCTGGGTTTCCTCGAGCCACTTGATGCACTGGGTCAGATTGTGCGGTCTTACTTTATCGCTGGAGCCACCCTGGCCCCCATTGCAGCGCTGGCCCTGATGTTCAGCGTGATTTACATGAACACCGCCGCTGCCGCACTGGCCACCATTGCCACCCTGAATATTCTGCGGCTACTCATTGTCTTTCCGTGGCTCGAGGGCTGGCTGCTGACTAGTTATCTCGACGCTTACGTGGGTACACCGGCTACGCTGCTTAAAGCGCTGGTGATTTTGCTGCTCTATACAGTGGCGATTATGTCGGTAGGACTTTACATCTTCGAGAAAAAGGATTTGTAGCCCTCGAGAATAGACCTCGGTTTGAATAAGTTTTATGTCCTTAGGTAGCCTGCCACACAGGGTTTTTGTAGGCCCTCTGCATAGCTGCAAGTCATGAGTATAATCCTCAACCTTCCCGCACTCGAGCGTATAAAAAGAGCGGCCCTGGTATCGCTCTTTTTAAATTTATGTCGCTGGTTCGGAAAATCTAGCTCCCCTGAAGTAGGCTCACCCCCAAGGGTTGGTTAATCCCCGGCGCTCGAGGACTTTTTGGCCTGCACCACCATGAAGTAACTGCTCGAGTCCAGCGGCGCTCCCTCAAAGCTTCCTCCTATTTTGACGCCCTCAAAGCCAGCACACTTGAGCATCCACTCGAGTTCAAAGCGGGTAAAATAGCGCTGCTCGAGGGTGTGAAAACCCCGCTCAAGCCTGCCGTCAAAATCAGCGGTGTCCACAAAATACTGGGTGTAGGCCATCTGTTTGAGGCGGTCAATGCGTTGCAGCACAAACACATCCGTTCTCGAGCCGTCCCCGTCAAAAAAAGTCTCGCCCTCGTGCCGTAAAACCCCCTCGAGTCCAAAGTTAGGGACGTACACGTCAAAGGCCAGGGTTCCCCCCGGCTCGAGGTGGGCATATATCCGCTCGAGGGCTTTGGTTTGGTCTGGGAGGGTGTACAGGTGCATCAAAGCGTTAAACGGCACAATAATCAGCGGAAAAGTGCGCCCCAGTTCAAAACTTCGCATATCGCCCTGTATCAGCTCGAGGGCCAGATTCTCTGAAGTCGCCTTCTCTCGAGCGCGATTCAACATTTCTGGCGAAAGCTCGAGTCCCGTCACCTTTGCTCCTCGCCGCGCCAGATGCAGGCTCACACGCCCGGTGCCACTTCCTAGCTCGAGCACCTGGCTCGAGTCTTGGGCCAGCTTGGCATAAAAGTGCAGGTCGTCACGGTAGGTGTGGTATTGCAGTTCGTAGAGGTGGGTTAGGGGGTCGTAGTTCATATTTAAGTTATGGTTTTGAGTGGTCAGTTTAGCGCCTGCGGCCTCGAGAATACCGTCTTGGGCAGAATGGCAGTGTCTTGAGCAGAACGGTACCTCACGGGCCAGACCGCCTGTCTGCTTCCTAGCCTCCTACCCTCGAGTGCAAAGCGCTCACTCGCTTCCCTCTTTCCTGTACCCTATCCCTCATGCTTAAAAGCCCCTACGCCGGTGGACATCTAGAGGTAGTCTGCGGCCCCATGTTCAGCGGTAAATCCGAGGAACTCATTCGCCGCGTGACCCGTTCTCTTATCGCCCGTCAACGGGTGGTGGTGTTCAAGCCCACCCTGGACAACCGCTATCACGCTACTGAAGTAGCCAGTCACGCGGGGCGCACGGTGGCGGCTCATGCGGTTCGGGATTCGCTCGAGGTGCGCCAGATTCTCGAGGGACACTCCCCGCTGTTTGACTCTGTGCCGGGTTTACCCGATGTGGTAGTTTTTGATGAAGTCCAGTTTTTTGATGAGGGATTGGTGGGTTTAGCGCTCGAGCTGGCCGATGGGGGAGTGCGGGTGATTCTGGGCGGTCTGGATTTGGACTTTCGCGGCGAACCCTTCGGCATTATGCCAGAACTGGTGGCAAGGGCCGAAAGCGTAGAGAAACTGACCGCCATCTGCATGGAATGTGGAGCGCCCGCTACCCGGACCCAACGCTTGATTAGCGGAAAACCGGCCCATTTTGACGACCCGGTGGTGATGGTGGGTGCCTCCGAAAGCTACGAAGCACGGTGCAGGCTGCATCATGTGGTGCTGCGGGATGCGAAGGATAAGGCCCTCGAGCAAAAAAGTGATTTATCCACTCGAGTTTGAACCTCTCGAGAGTTTGCAAACGCCAATACAGGACTTTTAACGTTTACTGCCTCGAGCTTGCCAGATTAGACAAACCATGACCCTCCCCCTCCCCCTCGAGGGTTAGAATGAGAATATGGAAATTTCGCAACTCAGCATCAACACCATTCGCACGCTGTCCATTGACGCGGTACAGAAGGCCAATTCTGGCCATCCCGGCGCACCCTTAGGCATGGCTCCGATGGCGTATACCTTATGGACCCGCTTCCTGAGGGTGAGTCCCCAGAATCCTTTCTGGATGGGCCGGGACCGCTTCGTGCTCTCAGCGGGTCACGCCAGTATGCTGATTTATTCTTTGCTACACCTGACCGGTTACGATTTACCGCTCGAGGAGATTCAAAATTTCCGGCAGTGGGGCAGCAAAACTCCGGGCCACCCCGAGTTTCACCACACCAAAGGGTTGGACGCAACTACTGGACCCCTGGGCCAGGGCGCAGCCATGAGCGTGGGTCTGGCGCTGGGCGAAGCTCACCTGGCAGCGCGTTTCAACCGCCCTGAACTCGAGGTGTTCAGCAACCATACCTACGCCATCGTGTCAGATGGAGATTTGCAGGAAGGTGTGAGCCACGAAGCCGCTTCCCTGGCCGGACATCTGGGCCTGGGCAAACTAATCTGGCTGTACGACGACAACAATGTGCAGCTCGACTCCATGACCGATATGAGCTTCACCGACGACACCACAGGGCGCTTTGAAGCCTATGGCTGGCACGTTCAGTCCGTAGCAGATGGAAACGACGTCAGCGCCCTTGAGCAGGCCATTGAGGCCGCTCGAGTGGAGACGGGAAAACCCTCGCTGATTCGGGTCAAGACCGTCATTGGATTTGGTAGCCCCAAAGCCGGAACGCCCAAAGCGCACGGCGAGCCACTGGGAGCCGAGGGTGTCAAGGCCACCAAAGAAGCGCTGGGCTGGACCTATCCAGACTTTTTTGTTCCTGAAGAAGTGAAAGCAGACATGAATTTGCTCGAGAAGGGCAATGTTCTGGAAGCCGATTACAACGCCAAACTCAAGCGCTATAAAGCCGCCCATCCCGAACTGGCGGAAACAGTTTCGCAGATTCTCGAGGGTAAGTTGCCCCCTAACTGGAGCGACGCTATCCCCACCTTTGAAGTGGGCAGCAGTATGGCCACTCGAGACGCTTCAGGCGCGGTTATCAATGCGCTAGCCCCCAAACTTCCCATGATGCTGGGAGGCAGCGCCGACCTTTCAGGCAGTACCAAAACCACCATTACTGGCGAAGCCTTCCTCAAAACCCACGACTTTGGGGGTCGTAATCTGATGTTTGGTGTGCGCGAGTTTGGCATGTCCGCCGCTGGCGTGGGTATGGCCCTGTACGCCGGACTGCGCCCTTACGTGGGAACATTCATGGTGTTCAGCGATTACCTCAAGCCCAGCGTGCGTCTGGCCGCCATGATGAATCAGCCTGTGGTGTACGTACTCACTCACGATTCCATCGGTGTGGGCGAGGACGGCCCTACCCACCAGCCTATCGAGCAACTGGCTAGCCTCCGGAGTATTCCCAATATGGCGGTTTTGCGCCCCGCAGATGCCAATGAAACGGCAGCGGCGTGGCAAATCGCCCTCGAGCGGGGAAATGCCCCCACCGCCCTGATTTTAACCCGTCAGAAACTTCCGGTGTTGGGTCGCAACTTTGCCGGAGCGCGGCGCGGCGCGTATGTGATGCAGGATTCTAGCAATGCTCAGATTATCCTGATTGCCAGTGGCTCTGAAGTCCAGTTGGCCCTCGAGTCTGCCAAAGCGCTCGAGGCACAAGGGATAGGGGCGCGAGTGGTTTCCATGCTAAGTATGGAGCTGTTTAACGCCCAGGACGACGCTTACAAGAACAGTGTGCTCACCA
>JACMOA010000131.1 GCA_014378225.1 Deinococcales bacterium
CGGTGGAACTGGGACTTCAAAAGGGCGAGGGCCTGATTCGGATTCTTTTTCCTGACGACGGCACCGAGGAGTTATTTTCAGAGAAATTTGCCTGCCCAGAGCACGGTAGCGTGCTCGAGGAGTTGGAGCCGCGCTCCTTCTCGTTTAACAGTCCTTATGGAGCTTGCGGTGACTGCGTGGGGCTAGGGTCTAAGCTCGAGTACGTGCCGGAACTGGTGATTGCCAATCCCAACTTGAGCATTGCTGAGGGCGCGATTGCTCCCTGGAGCAAAAAAGGCGTGTCTGGCGGCGTTTACTACTGGGATAAACTGCGCGCACTTTCAGAGCACCTCAACTTCGACCTCAAAACCCCCTGGCTCGAGCTGACCCCAGAAGTGCAAAAGTCTGTGCTGTACGGTATGGAAGAACCTTTCGAGGTAGTGTTCAAGCGTGGCGGCAAAGAAACCATGCGTTTCCAGACCGAGTTCGAGGGGGTTTTGCCCAACTTATCACGCCGTTACAAGGAATCCGAATCCGAGTACATCCGCGAAAAGTTCGAGGAGATGATGGAACTCTCGAGCTGCCCGACCTGTGGTGGAACCCGCTTTAAACCGGAGATTCTGGCGGTGCGGGTAGGCGGGGTCAACATCGCCCAGAGCGCCCAGATGAGTGTGCTGGCCGCACTCGACTTCTTCGAGTTGCTCGAGCGTAACGCCGTGACCGAATCCTTTATCCAACCCTATATTCAGGGCGCGATGGGTGGAACCAAACGGGTGGCAGACGCGCTTAAGCTCGAGCCGCAGCTCAGCGGCTTCAACGCCCCGGTTGCACCGCCCATTCTCAAGGCTATTCGGACCCGGCTCAAGTTTCTGGTGGACGTGGGTCTTGATTATTTAAGTCTGGACCGCACCGCCAACACCCTGTCCGGTGGCGAGGCGCAGCGCATTCGATTGGCTACGCAGGTAGGTAGCGGCCTGACCGGAGTTTTGTACGTGCTGGACGAACCCAGCATTGGGCTACACCCCAAAGACAACGGGCGGCTCATCGAAACCCTCAAGCACCTGCGAGACCTGGGAAACACCCTGCTGGTGGTGGAGCACGACGAGGAAACAATGATGGCCTCGGATTACCTGATAGACATTGGGCCGGGAGCCGGAGTTCACGGCGGGGACGTAGTGGCCGTCGGCACGCCGCAGGAAGTGATGGCGCACGCCTCGAGCCTGACTGCCCGCTATCTGCGCGGGGACATCAAAATTGCAACCCCGCTCGAGCGCCGCAAAATTACGGGTAAACGCCTGCGTATCAAGGGCGCACGGGAGCACAACCTCAAAAACATCAGCGTGGACATTCCGCTGGGCGTGATGACGGTGGTTACGGGTCCGTCTGGCTCCGGAAAATCTACCCTGATTCACGACATCCTGCACGCTACCCTGGCTCGAGAACTCAACGGCGCACGCACCACGTCTGGCAAGCACGATTCCTTAACTGGTCTCGAGAACCTGGATAAGGTGATTGAGATTGACCAGAACCCGATTGGGCGCACCCCGCGCTCTAACCCGGCCACCTATACGGGTGTGTTCACCGACATCCGCGACCTGTTTACCCGCACCATCGAGTCCCGGCGGCGCGGCTATCAGGCGGGGCGCTTTTCATTCAATGTGAAAGGGGGCCGCTGCGAAGCCTGCAAAGGTGATGGCGTGGTCAAAATCGAGATGAACTTCCTGCCCGACGTGTACGTGCCTTGTGAGGTGTGCAAAGGGGCGCGGTACAACCGTGAAACGCTCGAGGTCAAATACAACCACAAGTCCATCTCGGACGTGCTAGACATGACTGTGGAGGCCGCCCTCGAGTTCTTCAGGAACATTCCCGCCATCGAGAAGAAGATGCAGCTCATGACCGACGTGGGCCTGGGGTATATGAAGGTGGGGCAGCCGTCCACTACGCTTTCGGGTGGTGAAGCGCAGCGCATCAAGCTGGCCACCGAGCTGGCTAAAAGGGCTACCGGAAAGA
>JACMOA010000132.1 GCA_014378225.1 Deinococcales bacterium
AAACGGCACTGTCTTGGGCAAGACGGCACCTTCGGGCCTGCCCGCTGTCTTGGGCAAGGCGGCACCTTCGGGCCTGCCCGCTGTCTCGTCCGAATCACCAAACCAAACGCCTTGAGTGGACAAAAACAAAGGATTTCAACTTCGCCAACAGAGTCCTATCGGACCTGTCCGCCAGTTCTAGGTTTGCGTTGAGGTTTGCGTGTGCTCGGCGCTCGAGGGGAGATTTTCCATTCAGAAAGCCTCAGCCCCACCTCAGTGAGCTTTTAGCCCCCCTTGATACACTTGAGTCAGATTTTCCATTCTGTTTTCGAGGTTTCCCTATGAATGCACAAGCCGATTCAACCCAAAATACCCAACACGGCAGCTCGAGCAACGCCGTAAATTTTATGCGGACCCTGCAACAGATTGAGGACTCTAAAAACCCAGCGGCCATGATTGCGCTCTATACCGAGGAATCTACGCTGTGGAAACCCGCGCTGCAACAGCCCAGAGAGGGACTTGAGGGTGCGTCAACCTTTTGGCAGGAATACCTGACCCCATTTGCACGGATTCACTCGAGCTTCAACAACGTCATCGAAAATAGTGAAGGGGATATCGTGCTCGAGTGGGTGGGAGAGGGCGAACTCGAGGGAGGAAGTCCCATCCGTTACACTGGGGTAAGTCTGGTGCGAATGGTTGAAGGGAAGGTCAAGTACTTCAGAACTTACTACGATTCAGCCGCCTTTTTGATGGGTAAAAGCGTCAACGACGGCCAGCCCACCGAGGTGAATCCCGCGCTGGCCTCTGAAGTGGCGAGTGGTCAAACCGAAGAATAGCGTAAATTCGGCCCCAAATCCCACCCCTCGAGCCTCGGAAATTCACGCTGCACTGGGAAAACGTGGTATAGCGCGGGTGGACGAGCGCTCCAAATTTGCTTCCAACCTGCTGGGCCGGGAGATTCGGGCCTTCACCGACTTAAGCAATGAAGAAGCCGACAGGTTGCTTACTTCAGTAGCCTGAATAAAATATGAGGTAAATATTAGCTGCTTTGAAGGGGCAACTCAAAGATAAAGGTGCTACCCTCACCGGGTATTCCCCGGCTCTCGGCCCAGATTTTGCCGCCGTGCGCTTCCACGATGGTTTTACAAATCAGCAAGCCGAGTCCCGTACCCTGGGTGCGCCTCCCTTCTCCGGGTAGGCGCTGAAACTTACCGAACAGGGTTTTGAGGTCCTCGCTCGAGATGCCCTGACCGCTGTCTTGTACGCACACTCGAGCGTACTGTCCCTGCACGCTCAACTGGACATCTATGGTTCCGCCCTCTGGCGTATATTTGACCGCGTTGGAAAGGATGTTGTCCACGGTTTGCTTGAGCCGCGCCGAATCTGCCATGAGCAAGACGGGTTGGCTCAGGTAAACCGTCAGGGTTTGTCCTCGAGCTTGGGCCAGCACCGTAGTCTGCCGCACACAAGACTCGATGAGTTCTCCTAAATTGGTTTGAGACGGCTCGAGGGTGAAGTAACCCTCGTCTATCTTGGCGTAATCCAGATAATCGCCCACCAGCCGCACCAATTTTTGTGCGGCCTCGTCAGCCAGCCCCAGTTGCTCGCGTTGAAGCGCGGTGAGTGGACCTATCGCCTCCTCGAGCACCAGCTCGAGGGTCATGCTGATGATGTTGGCCGGATTGCGAAGGTCGTGCGTGACCATGTTGTACAAATCTTTTTTGAGCTGCTCGAGCTGCTGTTGGGCAATCAGTCCGCTGCGGTAGTTCATGGCCTGCTCGAGCGCATAAAAAAAGTCGGTGTGGTCCGAGCGCATCAACAAATCATTTTTTTGCAGGTAGCCGTCTGCGCCCTGCCGGATGGCCCGAATCGCGGTTCCCAGGTCGTCGGAACCCGTTAGCATCACCACCACTCGCTCGTTTGAGCGGGCGCGAATCTGCTCGAGCACCTCGAGTCCTGAAAGGTCTGGCATCATCACATCGAGTAAAATCAGGTCGTACTTATCCAATTCCTCGAGCTTCTCCAGCGCCTCTAGTCCCCCCTTAGCTTCCTCGAGCGCGATGTCTGCTTCTTGAAAAATACCGCGCAGGGCAGAGCGAATCAGGCTCGAGTCGTCCACCGTGAGCACCCGCTTGAGGCCTAGGCGTTCTCCGTGTTCTCGAGGGGTCGTGGATTCTGGGGACATGGTGGGAAGTAGGACGAACCTTTTCGTACTCTAGCCTATGAACGCGGTCGGGTTCAACGCACCCACTTGGCATCACCCGATTGCTCTCGACTCGGTTTACGCTTGACTCGGTTTATGCTTGATGGGGTCCGATTTTAACGCGTCTGGGTCACTTTGTTGAGCAGCGGCGGCTTGTCCGGGTCTAACCCACGGTGCTGCGCCAGAGAAACGGCGAAGGTGTAAAACACCGAGATAAGGGCCACCAGGTCACTCAAAGGATGCCCCGTTTCTGGAAGCACCAGGTGGTGCGGACCCGCGTCTGGCCCTGCGCCCAGGAGGGTGAGGTCTACCCCTTGTCCGGCAAACGCCTGACACGCCTCAAGGGTAGACCGTCCGGCGGGGTCGGTGGAAGTCAAGCCAAACAGTGGTAAGCCTTCAGCCAGCAGGCGCATGGGTCCGTGGCTGAATTCGGCGCTGCTGAGCGCCTCGGCGTGCAGGCCACACATCTCCTTGAGCTTGAGTGCAGCTTCCTGGGCAATGCCAAACTGAAGGCCGCGCCCCAGAATTAGCAGGTGCTCGGCAAAGCGGTAACGTTCCGCTCGAGCGCGAACTCTAGGCTCCAGCTCGGTCAGGCCCTCCATAAAGTTTGGCAAGCGCTCGAGGGCGCTTTGCAACCCCGTGTCTCGGGCCAGTGCGGAAATAACCGGGTAAAGCGCCGTCAAACTACCCATAAACGACTTGGTGGCGGCCACAGAGCGCTCCTCACCTGCCCGGACGGGTAGCACAAACTCTGCAACCTGCGCTAATGCACTGTCTTCCACGTTCACTACCGCCACGGTCAAAGCGCCCGCATCACGGGCCATCCGCAGGGTTTCCACCACGTCAGGACTCGAGCCAGACTGAGACACCGCAATCACCAGCGCCCTCTCGAGCTTAAGGACTGCTCCGTACAGGGTGTGAACACTGGGACCCAGGGTGGCCGTAGGCCAGCCCAAAGCGGTCTCGAAAGCGTATTTGAGCACCGTACAAGCGTGGTCACTGCTGCCTCGAGCCAGGGTAGCTACAAACGGGGGCGGGCGAAGCTGCAATTCGCGCACCAGTGCGTCCACCCCCACCCCGTTCTGGGCCAGTTGGCGACGAATGACGCGAGGCATTTCACGGATTTCAGCGCTGATAATGGGTTCATTCATGTGGGACCTCAAGCAGAAGGGGAACACCTGCACAGTAAACCTGTCGAACCTCGAGCTGAGCATCCAAGACCACCAAATCTGCCCGAAGACCCAGCGCGATATGGCCCCGGTCTGTGAGGCCCAGTGAACGCGCAGGCACGGTACTGGCCATCCGAGCGGCACGCTCGAGCGGAATGCCCAGTTTCACGGTTTGGCGCAGCGCCTCACTCATGGTTAGGACGCTGCCCGCCAGAGTGTCATCCGGCAAGGTCGCTTTGCCGCCTTTTACGGTGACGGTTTGACCGCCCAGCTCACTTTTACCCTCTAGCCCCCCTGCCGCCCGCATTGCGTCGGTAATCAGCATTACCCGCTCGGGCGCAGCGTGTATTGCCAGCTTCACCGAACCCGGATGCAGGTGAAAGCCGTCCACAATCAACTCCAAAAAAGGCGCGGGGTGGTTCAGCAGCGCCCCCAGCGGCCCTGGAATGCGGCCCTCGAGTCCTCCCATCGCGTTAAAGGTATGCGTTCCCGCCCAGCGGCCCTCCTCGAGCTGAAGAGCGTCCAGCACCGACCAGGCTTGCTCGTAACTTCCGGCGGTGTGTCCCAGCCCAACCCTCACCCCCGCTCGAGCGAACACGAGGGCCGCTAGGGGCGCACCCGCTAGCTCCGGGGCCAGGGTTACGGCCCTCACCACATTCAGAGCAAGCAGTTCAGAGATTCGCTCGAGGGTGGGCAGTAGGGAAAAGGGGGGCTGTGCGCCCAGGCGCTCGGAGCTGATAAACGGTCCCTCGAGATGCGCCCCTAAAATGTCCGCTCCGCCCTGCACGCCACCACTCCGCATCACCTCCCCTATCCCATTGAGGGCTGCCATCACCTCGAGCCACGGGGCGGTCAGGGTGGTGGGCAGCAGCGAGGTGGTTCCATGATGGGCGTGAAAACGCGCCATACCCCGCACCCCGTCTGGGCCGTCCATAGCGTCGAAACCGCCGCCGCCGTGGACGTGGGTATCTATGAATCCGGGCAGCAGGTACAGGTCTGTGGGCGCGTCCGGGTCAGGCTCGAGCGCCTGAATCTGCGTTCCAAACTGTACCGATGCCAACCTAAAACCCTCTGGAAGAAGGACCTGACCCTGGAACGAATTTTGATTCTCTGTCATAAAAGTCTATCTGCATGATACTCGAGCGGAGGAAAGAGAGCCGTTTGCACGACGTTTTTTGATGCATCAAGAAAAAGAGAGGGTCTATGCGTTAAAGGAAAAAAAGGGCCGGTCCGGGGCGCCGGGGGGGGCGTTTTTTTGTGGGGTGGGGTGA
>JACMOA010000133.1 GCA_014378225.1 Deinococcales bacterium
CCACAGAGTTTCCTCGAGTCGGTGCGGAAAAACCACTACCTCTACCCGCAGGTGGGTGGCCTCCCTCGAGCACTGGAAATCAAAAATCTCGAGTTGAGACCTGGACTGGAAGCGCGGCTCTATCTTCCCAACGCAAAGGGTAATCTTCCCGTTCTGGTTTACGCACACGGCGGTGGGTTTGCTGCCGGAAGCCTCGAGAGTCATGATGTTTTCTTACGCGCCCTCACCGACGATGCTGGGGTGGCAGTGCTAGCGATAGCTTACCGCCTTGCCCCAGAATTTCCCCTTCCAGCCGCGCTTGAGGACTTACACTTTGCCCTGAACTGGCTCGAGCAGAACGGAAAAAAGTATGGTCTGGACCCCACTCGAGCAGCCATAGGCGGAGATAGCGCGGGTGGAGGGCTGGCGGGAATCATGGCTCTTGAGTGGAACCGTCAGCCAGGGCGGGTTTCACTAAAAGCTCAACTGCTGATTCAACCCAACACAGACCTCAGCCTCGAGCAGAATTCCTGGGGTCAAAACCGACCTTTTGGCCCCACGCCTGCCGAGATGACCCAGTATCTGAGCTTTTACTTGCCGCTCGAGCACAACCGAAAAGACCCTCGAGTGTCTCTCCTATTCAACCCAGATTTCGAGAATGCGCCCCACACGGTGCTGGTGACGGGAGGCTGCGACCCGCTCGAGGACGATGGAAGGGCATTGGGTGAACGGCTCGAGGATGCAGGAATTGCGCTCGAGCATTTGCACTTTGAGGAGGTCACGCACGGGTTTTACTTTCATCTGGGCGCGGTGGAGCTGAGCCGCCGGGGTGTGCTCGAGATGGGACGGGCTTTAAGTCGGGCGCTCGAGGGTCAAGCGTTCTAGCTCCATCTTTGCACCCTCGAGACCCTGTACTCTGTACCCATGCAAGCCGAAGAGCATGGAAGATTTGTAAATGTGGTGGACCTGGAAGCCACCTGCTGGCGCGGACATCCGCCACCGGGTCAGACCGGAGAAATCCTCGAGATTGGAATTTGCACGGTGGACACTTTTGAGCGCACCCGCAGCAACCCCAAAGCTTTTCTGGTGCGTCCCACCCGCTCGAGCGTGAGTCCGTTCTGTACTGAGCTAACCAGTATTACACCGCAAATGGTTCAGGATTCACCCACTTTTGCCGAGGTTTGCGAACAGGTGCGGCGCGAGTATCACACCGACTCGAGGCCGTGGTTCAGTTGGGGCGAGTATGACCGCACCATGCTCGAGGGTCAGAGCGCCATCCTGGACCTGAAAAATCCTTTCAGTGCAAACCACACCAACCTGAAACTGATTTTTTCGGCCTGGAAGGAAACCCGCAGGCGGTACGGTTTGAGTGCGGCGGTGCAAAGCTTGGGCCTGACGCTCGAGGGAACCCATCACCGGGGCGTGGACGATGCCTGGAACACGGCGGCTATTTTGTTGGCGGTGCTCGCGGGGACAAACGGTGTTTTACCTGTTCTCGAGCAAGAAATTGCTCGAGCGAGTCCGGGTTGAGTTAGGGGAAAGGATAAATCTAGCTAAGCTGTGATATCCTTAGCTAGAGGTAAATCATGCAAGTCAACATGCACGAAGCCAAAACCCGTTTAAGCCAGTTGGTGGAAAAAGCAGAACAGGGCGAGGAAGTCTTGATTGCCAGAGGAGGAAAACCCGTTGCCAGACTGGTAGCCCTCGAGATTCCTCCTGTGCTTGAGCGTCCACTGGGGTTACTCAAACCTGTAGCGCTCGAGCCAAACTTTCGAGAACGCAGTCTGGAAGCGCTGGGTGCAGAAGAGCTGACCGAGTGGCATGGCCCATAAAGTTTTGCTGGACACCCACACGCTCATTTGGGCCGCACTTGCCCCAGAAGAGTTAAGCACAGTCGCCCAGACCCTACTCTTAAGCCGTGAAA
The DNA here is from genome assembly GCA_014378225.1 of Deinococcales bacterium. GTDB lineage: Bacteria > Deinococcota > Deinococci > Deinococcales > Deinococcaceae > JACMOA01. The sequence goes on from JACMOA010000133.1 coordinate 1,904, forward strand.
CTCTGGTTTATTATTCGGCGGTGAACGCCTGGGAAATCGGCATCAAGATTCGGGTGGGTAAATTGCCCGAAGCCTTGCCCCTGTTTGAGAACTTTTTTGCCACGATGGGTGAACTGGGCTTTCTCGAGCTGCCTTTTACCGCCAAGCACGGGCTAGAGGTGGCACGGCTCGAGAGTGAGCACAGAGACCCGTTTGACCGGGCGCTGATGGCCCAATCCCGGCTCGAGCGCCTGCCCCTGCTCAGTGCAGACCCCATGCTCGAAGGTGTTCCGGGGGTACAAAGGGTGTGGTGACGCTCGAGTGAAGTCCAGATTTTCCAGGTTTCCTAACGCTCGAGCGCCCGCTTTGGCCGGGGGTGGGATGGGAACGCTCGAGGGTCAGTCGTCACTTGTGGCTTCAATCCAGACGTTCTCAAAACGTTGTGCTTTTAAATATTCTGCGTCAAGACCGAAGATAACTTCGCCACACCATTTTATTTGGTCAGTTTTTGCTGTGTAGCTTAAAATGAATAGAACATCCTCCAATCCTATGGTTGACAGCTCCAGAGATGTTCCCAACAAGCAGTTATCTTTAGGTTTTTGATACTCAGCCTGAAGCTTGTAAACAGCGTCGTATTCGTCTTCTCTTAGTACCCGATAGTTTCGCGTGAGTTAAAATTTAGGAATGAAATTAGCTTACACACAAACTGCTCGAGTAAGATTTCCGTTTGCCGTAATCCTCGAGTCAGATGGTTCAAACTTACCACAAACACCGCTTTAGCCGCTCTCCCATGAGCTTTGATACGGATTCAGGTTGGCTAAAAGGTTACGCCACAGGTAGGCAATCACCAGCACACACTACAGTCGCTGAGCTTCAAGTGAACTGAACACCCTCGAGCGTGAACCAGAAGACGAGACACCCAAAAAGGTATCTCTACTTTTTGGAAGTCCTCATGGAAATCCTCGAGTTTTTCACTTTTACAGCCTAGCCTCAAGCAATTCCCAGAATCACTCGATAGGTTTTTCCCTGCACCGAGG
>JACMOA010000134.1 GCA_014378225.1 Deinococcales bacterium
CAATATCTCGACACCCAGACCCAGGCGTATCAAAAGCGCATCGCAACCGATAACAGCGCCACACCAGAAGTTGTGGAAGGGATTTCGCTCGAGGGTTTGACTCAGGGTTGGAATACTCAGTAGGTTTTCCCAGAGGGTTGGGTTTTAAGTTATCGGTTGTCAGTCATCGGTTGAGAAGATTCTAGGCTCGAGGTTGAATCTGAAGCCAATCGAGAACCAAGAACCTAAAATCCACCTACCCTCGAGCGCGACGACTCACCAGAGCGGCGGTTGCAAACATCGCCACCTGAGCCAGAATTAGAGTGCTGCCAGACGGGACATCGAGCAGGAAAGACAGGGCTAAACCCATCACGCTCGAGAGGACTCCTAGGGTTACGCTCAGCACGGTCATACGAAATAAGGTGGGACTGAGCAGACGGGCGGTAGCCGCCGGAAGAATCAAAAAAGCGTTAACCGGCAAGATACCCACCACTTTTACACTCACCACGACAGTCAATGCAATGAGGCTCGAGAGCAGATAATCCAGGTTTCGCACCGGAATACGGTCCGCTCGAGCGAGTTCTGAATCGAACGTAGCGTAAGCCAGTCGTCCCCAGGTGATGGGAATCAGAACCGCACATAGTAATAGAAGCGCACCCACCGCCCACAAATCTAGCGTGGACACCGCCAGAATGCTGCCGAATAAGTACGCAAAAGCATCTACAGTGAAATCCTTTCGCAGCCCCAGAAATAGGATGCCTAGCGCAACCGACGTTGCATAAATAACGCCAATTGCGGTATCTCCCCCTAGCGCCGTTTTCTCGCGTAGAAAGGTAATTCCCAGGCTCATCAGGACCGTGAAGGGCAGCGCCACCCACAGTGGAGTCCAGCCCAGCAGCAAGGCCAGCGCCACCCCGCCAAACGCCGCGTGCGCCAGACCATCACCCAGAAAAGATAAGCCACGCTGCACAATAAAAGTGCCAAAGTAACCGCATAGCGCCCCAATCATCAGGCCCGCAAACAGGGCATTTCGCATAAAAGGAAACCCGAAGGACTCGAGGAGGTCATTCATGGGCGCTTGCCTTGCGGTTGCGCTCGAGAGTGAGAGGGTATGAGGCGGACAGACCCACTAGGCGGCCCAGCCTGTGAGGGCGCGATGAATTGCGCGGTTGTAGTTGGGCCAAGATAGTGCTGTTCTGTCCAAGACGGTAGGAGCGTGGGAGAGCTTGTGAAAATAAGTGGCTCGAGCGCTCGAGAACGGACGTGTTGAAACTGAAAACTGAAAATCCGCCCCTCACAGCTTCACCCTGCTGAGCGCGGTGTGCGAGTGTCCACCGTGTCCATACGCTCTGGCTAAACAATCCTCGCACAGTACAGTTTCTGGATGTCCACAGCCAAACAGTGAACGGTTGAGCACCACCACAAAGCTGGCGTGGTAGCGGGCTACGTCCCAGTCGTGGGTAATCATCACCAGGGTGGCCCCGCTCTCACTGCGGTAACGCTCGAGCAGGCTGTACAAATCCTTCTCGCCCAGGGTGTCTATTCCGGTAGCGGGTTCGTCCAGCAAAATAAGTCTGGGTCTGCGGACGATGGCTCGAGCCAGATACACCCGCTGAAGTTGTCCTCCTGATAGCCGCCCTACGGCCTGATGGGCCAGATGCGCCGCCCCCACGCTCTCGAGGGCCGCCAGAGCCTGCTCACGCTGTCCGGCCCGCCAGAATCCCGGCCAACTGCGCCGCACGCCCGTGAGTACCAACTCGAGCGCCATCGCCGGAAACGAGCGGTCAAAGGTTTTAATTTGCGGTACGTACCCAATATTTTCCGGTTGTGTTCCGGGTTTGCCGCCCAGCACTTTCACACTTCCGCTCGAGGGTGTGACTAGCCCCAGCAAAGTGCGAATCAGCGTGCTTTTGCCTGCACCGTTAGGACCCACCAGGGCCATGAACGCACCCTCGGGCAAGGAAAAACTGACCCCCTCGAGCGCGGTGAAGTCGCCAAAACGCACGCTTAATTCCTCCAGCTCGAGCGCAGGCGTTCGGTGTGAAAGGGTTTGGAATGTAGAAAGATGTGGAAAGGCAGAGCGCATCAAATGATAACAGCGTATCAAAACTCTGTTGGCTCGAGCGGGCTTTGGGTTGCATTGCTTGAATCCTGTGCTCGAGGCGGCATTTTTACCATTTTCAGCTTTCTCTCTCAGACAGAACCCTTTGCTTCAGAACATCTTTAAACTCTCTTAACCCCTTCTTGCAGCGAACATCCATCCCTCGAGCGTTGGTGAATAGGCTTGAATGAAGAGCGGGTGTTCCACTGCTTTTTCACATCTCGAGATACTAAGGAGAATTTGATGAAAATTGCCACTTTACCCCTGTTGACCCTGCTCACCCTGACTCTGGGAGCCTGCTCTGGACCTGTGGGTCCCGCCGGACCTGCTGGCCCACAAGGTCCACAGGGACCCCAGGGACCGCAAGGCCCCACCGGTCCACAGGGACCCCAGGGTTCCGAAGCCCCGCGTGGACGTCTCATTTACGGCCTCAGCGGAAGCAACCAACTGGTGAGCTTTGGCAGTGACAACCCCTCTACCAGCCTCTCGAGCCGCAGTCTGAGCGGTTTGAGCGCACCTGAAACTCTGGTTGGGCTGGATTACGGACCTTCAGTGTCGGGAGCCGCACAGCAACTGTTTGCGGTGAGCAGTGCTAACCGTATTTATAGCTTGAACGCGGGTTCTGGAGTTTTGACCGCAGTGGGAACGGCAGCCTTCTCGCCCACGCTCAGTGTAACGGCCTTTGGACTGGATTTCAATCCATCCGCGAACCGGATTCGGGTTCACAGCAACAGCGGAAAGAACTTGCGCCTCAACCAGCTTACCGGAACGGTGGCAGACTTCAATAATAACCCTGCCGACGGCATTCAGGCCGATGCCGACCTCAACTACATCGCTGGGGACCCCGGCACGGGACAGGTTCCTTCGCTGGTAGGAACCGCCTACACCAACAGCACCGGGGCAATCGCCGAGGGCGCAACTGTGCCGACTACCACGCTGTACGCCATTGATTCCAAGCGCGATACCCTGGTGACGGTCAGCCCTCCCAATGACGGCGTAGTGACCACCAAAGGAAGCCTGAGCGTCAACACTGGGGACGATGTAGGTTTCGACATTCTCACCGTGGGCGGGGTGGACACCGCGTTTGCAACCCTGACCCCCGAGGGAACCAACTCCTCGAGCCTGTACACCCTGGACCTGAACACCGGAGTGGCTACCCTGAAGGGAAATCTGGGCCTAACCCTGCGCGGAATTGCAGTAGCACCCTAAAGAATCTCATCTTCTCCGTTCAACCCAAAACCCAAAACCCCCTGCTCAAGTTGAGCAGAGGGTTTTTGTTATACATCTCGAGTGCGTAACTGTGGGCTGCCACATTACTGTCACACTTGGACAAAAAAAACCGGGTCAGAAACCCGGTTTTTGTTGGCGGAGAGGATGAGATTCGAACTCACGATAGCTTGCACCATACACGCTTTCCAGGCGTGCTCCTTCAACCACTCGGACACCTCTCCACATCTTTTGACAACTTTGCTCGAGCGCTCGCTTTGAGCGCTTGCTCAGCGCAGAGGAGTTTAGCCTAAAGTAGGACTTTTATCAAGTGCGGCGCTCGAGGTCTCGAGGTAAACCTGTTATTGCACTCGAGCGCCCCCTCAACCCTAATCCCCGCCCCGAACTTCCTGGGTCATGTCGGAAAACACCACCTGGTCCTCGAGATTTTGCTGGGCGGTGTTGTGCTCGAGCAGGGGTTTAACATCCACATCGGTGAAGAGTCCAAAGCCCTTATTGCCGCTAATCAGGTTGTAGCGGGCGGTTCCTCCGGCGGTTTCCAGGTACACCAAGCCGCGCCCCTCGTTCTCGCGCATGATGTTCTCCTCGAGCGTGGGCCTTGCTGCGCCCTCGAGCCGGATTCCGTCGCCTTCGTTGTACTCGAAGGTATTAGCCAGGGCCGCACCGCCGCCCAGGTCGCTATAAAACAGTCCGGCTCCAGCGTTTTCGCGGCAGGTGTTGCGCTCGAGGGTGGGACGGGCTTCTCCGCCCACCATCACTCCATCTCCCCAATTGCCCTCGAGAATGTTGTACCGCGCACTTCCACCCGCCGCACCTTCAAACAGCAGACCCGAGAGTTTGCTGGCCTTAACCGTGTTGCGCTCGAGCCGGGGACTGGAGTCGCCACGCACTGCCAGACCCGCACCGCCACTGTGTTCAATCAGGTTTCCCTTGACCACTCCACCCGCGTTTCCACTGAGCAGGATACCGCTCTGCACGCTGGCCCGAATGGTATTATCCTCGAGAATGGGTTGAGCCTCGCCGCTGACCAGAATACCGTTTTGATTGCGCTCGAGGATGTTGGCACGGGCCACGCCGCCAGAGCGGTCAAAGTAGGCGATGCCGTCTCCCAGGTTACCGCGCACAGTGTTGCTTTGCAGGGTGGGCCGCGCTTCGTTTTGCAGCGCAATTCCAATGGCGTTATCCTGGAAGTCGGAGAGTTCCACCAGTCCACCCCGCGCCCTGCGGTACAGGTAAAGCCCGGTCCCACGCCACTCCGGGGTCCTGGAGCCGCCGATAAAGCGACATTCCTTGATAAAGACTTCCCCGCTCGAGACGGTCATCACATGCGCGTCCTCGCGGCTGCGGTGCTCGAAGGTAATTTTACGGGCGTTGAAGTAACCAGGAGCGCTGAACTGAAGCACAAAATATTTGTCGGTGCCGATAATGCGGGTCAGGTCGCGCCCTGCCCCCTCGAGCGTGAGCGACTTGGCCACCTCGAGCCGGTGGCTCAAGAAATACTCGCCGGGTGCAAGGCTAATCACCGCATCTTCCGGGGCATTTTTCATGATTTCACGCAGGTTATCTTGCGGTGTGACCCGGATGGTGGCTGCGCTCGAGCCTTTGAGAAGCTGCGCCAGATGAGCTACGTTTTGCGGACGGTCTTTAGGGTTCAGGCTGAGGCAGCTCAACACACTTTCGTGCAGCGCTTTGGGAATACCGGGAGGCAGCGGGGCCAGTTCCTTGCCATCCTTGCGGTCTGTGGCACTGGGCGGCTTGACGCCGGACAGCGCGTGGTACAGGGTTGCGCCCAGCGCGTATAAATCGG
>JACMOA010000135.1 GCA_014378225.1 Deinococcales bacterium
GGGATGCTCGAGTCAAACTTCGCCGTCTTTACCCTTCCCTAACCCCTTAACGCGGTACTAGGCCACCATGCGGGTTGCCCTATGTTTCGGGCAGCCCATCTTCCAGGATTTAGGGTTGCGCCAGTTCATCTGGTACAAACTCGAGCGGTCCGAACTATCTCCGCCCACGTTTTGGGCAGAGCGGCACTGACCTAACTCTGTCGGCGAATTCAAAATCCTCTGTTTTGGTCCTCTCGAGGCGTTTGTTTTGGCGATTCATTAGGTACCAAGGACTTAACCGCCGTTATTTCCGAATAAACTCGAGCGCAATTTTAGCGTCCTGCATGGGGTTCACGTCGCGGCGAATCTGGGCAATTTTTCCCTGCGGGTCAATCAACACCGTGTCGCGGTTGTACCAGCCACCTGTGTTCTGAACCCCTAAAACCTTTCCTAACACCCGCTTGGTGTCTGGTAGCATAATCATTTTCAAGCTGTTGGCCTTGATAAATGCAAGTTGCTTATCTGCACTGTTGCTCGAGACCCCGTACACAACGGTATTTGCAGCCTTAAATTGGTCCATCAATTCGCTGTAAGCGTGTGCTTCGGCAGTACAACCTCCGGTGAAGACAGCGGGATAGAAATAGATGACCTGCCACTTGCCTTTATTGGCGGCAAAATCTACGGTGCTTCCGGTGGCGTCCTTGACGATGGGGAGCTTGGCACTTTCACCCACGTTCAGGGCCAATGCAGCGCTACAGAAGAAAGTAAATGAGGTCAGCAGGAGCGAAGTCAAGACGGTTTTCATGGGTTTAGTTTAACGCTCGAGGAGTCTGTTTTAGGCGGCTTTTGCTCCAATTCCATTACCCCTCGAGAGGAAAATAAAATTGAAGTAGGGCTTAATTCACCCGCTCGAGCAGAGGCAAAAGCACATCCTCGAGCGCTTCTAGCGTTTCCACACTTGTAACCTGAGACCTGAGTTCGGGGAAATCTGCGGTATACCCAATCAAAACCTTACGCAACTGCTTTAAGCCGGACCGTTCGCCATACCAGGCCATATTAAGGCGGGCGTGCTCGAGGGCCATTTCTAGCTTTTCAGATTTGGACGCGGGCTTAAAGCCCAAAACCTCGCGGAAAAAGAAGGGATTTCCCACCGCGCCGCGCCCCACCATCACGCTCGAGACGCCGTGCTTGAGGGCATTTTGATAATCTTGAACCGTTTTCACATCCCCACAGCCCACGACTGGGATTTTCAGCGCTCGAGCGACCTGTCCAATGGCGTTCCAGTCGGCAAACCCCTCATATCTCTGGGCGGCGGTGCGCCCATGAACCGCAATCAGGTCTGCCCCCGCGTCCTCGAGCAGGTGGGCCACCTCGAGCGAGCGGTCCACATCCCAGCCCAAGCGCATTTTAGCGCTGACCGGGATAGAGACGCTGTTTTTCAGGCTTGAGACGAGTTGTGCGGCCAGTTCTGGCGTTTGTAGCAGGCTCGAGCCACCTCTACCTTTTACTTTAGGAACCGGACAGCCCAAATTCAGGTCAATGGCGCTGGGACGATACAGCTCGAGCACTTTTTGGGCCGCGTCTGCCAGTTCCACCGGGTCCGCGCCATAAAGTTGCAGGGTCAAATCTGGCTCATTTGGGTAGGGTTGTCCCAGCTCGAGGGTTCGGGGACCGCCCTCGAGCACGCCACGGGCGCTCATCATCTCCGAGACCGCCCACAGTGCGCCCTGAGCGCGAGCCAGTTTACGAAAAGGTGCATCGGTATAACCCGCCATAGGCGCGAGGATAGCCCCACCCAGACCTCCCCTTTCCTGATGAC
>JACMOA010000136.1 GCA_014378225.1 Deinococcales bacterium
CGCCCCTGGACGGTGTCCAGCGTGTACCGAATCCTGCTGGTGAGCCTGCTGGGCGGCTTGGTGATGAGCATGGTCTATGGCAGCGCCCTATACAGCAACCTGCTGGCCCTGTGGACGCCCCTACAGCGTAACGAAGCCCTGCCCATCTTTTATTTCACCTTTGCGATGCTGGTGTTTGCACTCACCTGGCAGAGCCTGCGTAGCCAGGGCTGGAAACCCAATACCCTGCTGTTTGCACCCTACCTGCCGCAAAACCTCAGTCTGGGCATTCTCACGGGCATAGCCTGGGCCTTTGTGAGCGTGCTGTACGCTAATTTGACCCGTAGCTTGCCTCAGCCCTGGAACGGTTACTTCTTGCCGCTTGAGCTGCCTTCCTTCTGGCTGATTTTTGCGCTGCTTGCCCTACCACTTACCGAACCTTTCTGGCGGGCTTACGCCTTTACGCCACTGGAGAAACGCTATGAGCGCCCCATCGCGGTAGGAATTTTAGTGTGCCTCTACGGCCTAATTTTCGGAGTTCCGCTGCCGTTGATGCTGCTCGAGGGGGCATTATTGATGGGCCTTACCTTGTATAAGCGCAACAACTCGAGCACTCCAGCGATGGCCATGCGCTTTACGCTCTACATCAGCTTGGGTGTGGTGGCTTTCCTGTTGCCTGCGGTGCGGGTGTGGTTTTAAGGATAGGGAGTAGGTTGGGGGGAGTAGAAAGTTTTTTTACTCGTCGAACCGGATTCAAAACATGGGTGTCAAAATTTAGAACGCTCGAGTGATAAACTCGAGCGTTCTTTCCGTCTTTGCTTGTTCTAGAGCGAATTTAACCGCTGAACACCACCTCTCCAGCCAGAGACTCGAGCCGTTTTTGCCGTCCGTGTTTCTGCCCTCGAGCGCTTTCTACCCGCAGCAGTTCGCGTTCCCAGTGTTCTCGCTCCGAACCCCCGAGTCCGCTTAAAAAGGTCTCCAGCAGGTTCGGCCAGATTCCCTGTTTACACCATCCTTTGTGACGGTTCCAGGCGGTGCGGCTCGAGACCCCCCAGCCTTCGGGCAGGTCTTGCCACGGCGTGCCACTGACCAGCACAAACAGCACCGCCTCGAAGGCCCGCCTATCGGTGGCGTTGAGCTTGGGAACGCCGAGCAGCAGCGCGTCCCACTGCACATCCTCCAGGCGGATATTTGGTTCGTTTTCCTCGAGTCCCTGGAGTAAAGTGGGCATGACCCTAGTATGACAGAACCGAGAAAGGGGCGGGTGAATCGAGAATTTGAACCTTCTAATGATTGAAGGCTGAAATATACTTTCGCTCGAGCGAAAGTTCAGAGGTACTTCAGATTTACCTATTCCTGAAGCTTATCCTCGAGCGGAAACTCCACCCAGAACACACTTCTCCGGCCTACTCCGGCACTCTCGGCCCCCAGGGTTCCCTGCTGTGCAACCACCAATGCGCGTGAACTGGCGAGGCCCCGACCCCTGCTTCCGCCTTCTGGAGCGCTCGAGCGGGCTTCGTCGGCCCGGTAAAAGCGCTCGAAAATTACGGCTGGTTGCAGCCAGAGACAGGGTTCGCAGGTCGGACACCCGCCGCTCGAGCTGTCGGACCTCGAAGTGCAGGGCCTCGAAGTGCAGGGTCTGCAAGCGCCGTGAGCTGGGCTTAAGGTCGTGGGCGATATCGGCGGTCATCTGCCGCCGCAAACTCTGACTCCGCCTAACCTGGGCGCTTATGCCGTTGGAGGCCATCACCAGCTCACCCACCTCGTCTTGAAAAGATACCGCTGATGTAGAAATGAAAAAAGACCGCTCAAGAACGGTCTATCTCTGGTGGGCAGTGAGGGATTCGAACCCCCGACCCTTCGCGTGTAAGGCGAACGCTCTACCGCTGAGCTAACTGCCCTCGAGCTACCTGATTCGCAAGATTTTAAAAACAAATACCCGCGAAGAGGTAGTGTAGTCAGGCTCGAGCAATTTGTCAATCTGCCGTCAGTCTGCACTCACACTTTCACGCACTCGAGCGCGTACAGTCCGCGCTATACGCTCGAGCGCCTCAGTCAAAAGGGTTCTCGAGGTGGCAAAGTTGAGCCGTACAAAGCCCGCATACGCTTCCCCGTAAGCTGCACCGTCATTGAGGCCCACTTTGGCATGTTCGAGTAGCCACGCTTGCGCCCCGTTTCCCAGCAGCGCCCTAAAGTCCAGCCACGCCAAGTAAGTGCCTTCTGGAGCGAAGTAACCTATTTGCGGCAACTCTCGAGCCAGAAATTCGCTGAGGAAATCACGGTTGCCCTTCAGGTAAGCCACCGTGTCCTCGAGCCAACCTTGCGCCCCGTCGTAAGCCGCCACCCAGGCGGCCTGAGAAAGCACGGTGGGAAAGCTGACGAAGCCGTGTCCTGCCACCTTCATGCGCTCGAGCAGTTCAACATTGCTCGAGACCGCCGCGCCCGCGCCCAGTCCAGCGGTGTTGTATGCTTTGCACGGCCCAATCAGTGTGATGGTCCGGCTCGAGATTTCGGCGCTCAAAGAGGCGATGGGCAGATAATCCCCAGTAAAATCCAGCTCGGCGTGCAAATCATCGGACACCAGAATCAAGTCGTGGCGAATCACAAACTGGGCCAACCGCTCGAGTTCGTCGCGCTTCCACACCCGCCCACTGGGATTATGAGGGTTGCAGAACAGCATCAATCGCGTTTCGGGGGTGATGCTGCGCTCGAGGGCCTCGAAATCAATTTTATACCCATCCTCGAGCAGTGGGTTCTCTAGCACGGTGCGGTTTTGCTCCCGAATCGCCATCAAAAACGGCGGGTAGATGGGAACCTGAGTGAGCACGGGTGCGCCCCCCTGTGAAAACGCCTTGACTGCGCTGAACAGCCCCGGCACCACGCCACTCATGGGCCAAATGTGGGCCTTCTCGAGCTGGAAACCCCAGCGGGCCATGTGTTTTGTAATCGCCCTGACCAGCTCTGGGTCTCCGGTCATTTGCGGATAGCCCACGCTGCGGGTCATGCGGGCCTCGAGCGCGTCCACAATGGCGCTCGAGATGGGATAGTCCATATCCGCGACCCACAGCGGAATCACGTCTTCGGGGTACAAGCTCCACTTGATGCTGTGACTTCCGCGCACATTCTGGGCCTGAAGGTCGTCGTAGGGATGGGTCATGGCTCGAGTTTAACCCTTTTGGGACATGTAAAAAAGGGGAATGAATCGAATTGGGCTAATCTGCTCGAGCGCTCCTTTTCTCTTATTTTCTACAACAGTAAAGATGGGCTGAGGAGGTTCTGCTCGAGTTGGGCCAGGTAGGCCAGGGGATCACGACGAAAACGGCGCTGTTCCC
>JACMOA010000017.1 GCA_014378225.1 Deinococcales bacterium
AACATTCATACGGCAGCCCGGTCTACTGACGCAAAGCCCGGTAGAGTGAACGTGGAGCCGTTTTCAGCAGGTTACTCAGCCATCCTCGAGCCAGGGAAAGCCGTCCGGGGCGCGGGTAATACGCGCCGTGAGCACATCGTCGTCATAGGCGTGGATGCGCTCGAGAAACGGAAAATCGTTGTGGCCGACAGCGACGCGAAATGCAGGGCGCACCGGCTCGAGGTAGGCAAGGTGGTGGCTTTCAAAGACCACGCCGAGTTGCGTGCCGCCGGGTTCACGCTCGAAACCCGCAGTGGGGAGCAGGTAAACCCAGCCGTCGCGGAACGCACCACGCTCCAGCGCCGTGAGGCTCGCACCGAAGTAGTACCGAGGCTCGAGCTTGCCGTTCAACCACACACTGATGGCGGCGTTGACAACCGTCATCGGTATCGTCGGTCGGTTCATGATTGCAAAGAACATCGCCCATAGCGCGTCCGAGGCGGCGTACACCGCTTTGCGGTTGCCAAACCAGCGGATGTCGTTGGATTGACGCGGCTCGAAAACCGCGATGTCACCCTGTCCGGTGCCGTGTGCGACGAAGCCTTGCGTATCACACAGCCAACTCAGCCACGCCCACACGGGGGCATCCGGCGCTTGCCCCACACCTGTCTTCAGGGCCTCCTCAAGCGCGAACTCAAAGTCGTTGCGGTGAGGCCCGAGATCAAACTCCGGTCGGGTCAGCCAGTATTCGGGAATAGTCATGCACCCGTTGTAGCGCGTTTGCAACGACGAAAACGACCGCGTTTTCGTCGTTCAACATTCATCGGCGTTTGGTCAGCGGTGCGGAGCCAGCCCGAGTCGCAGTGTGAAGGGTTTCGTGTGCGCTCGAGGAACCAGACTGCGACGCAACAAGTCATCCCACAACGCACGCAGACGCATCTCGAGGTCATGGGCCTCGGCGGGGGTGAGTTGGACAGTCGTCCACGAATTCCACAAGCCGCAAGCCATGACCGGTAGGATGTTCACCTCCGGGGGCGGTGTGGGCGTGAAATCCACGCTGACCACATCCGGGCCGCGCAGGTGAATCACGGTGCCGCCGCGTTCGGCGTCGGGCAGGGCACGCAGTGTTCCAGCGATGAAATCCGCAACGAATTCGTCTTGCAAACTGGCTTGTGCCTGGTGTGCTAACGCCTCCGGGTTTTCCAGGCTCGAGACCGCGAACGGCACGTAGAAGCGCTCGCTGACAGCGGTGTAAACCTTGCGCGTGCGCCCATTGCGCTTTCCTGAAGACACGCTCAGCAAACCCCACTGCGCGAAGCGCTCGACGTGGTAGCGCAAGGTGGTCGGGCTGACCTCGAGCCACTGCGCGGCTTCCGCAAGCGTGCGCTGTTGCCCGACGAACACCGCGAAAAACCGAAACACCTGCGGATTGAGCAGCGCGTCTGCTGCATCCGAGCGCTTAACCCAGTGCCAATCGTTCATCGGCTCACTCTACGCGCAACGCCTAAACACATAGGTGGGATGAGGCGTACTTGCTGAAGGGGTTCGCTCGAGTGTTAAGTTTTTTTGTGCTGTTCGATATTCTAGCCGCGCTGGTGGTCTGGAGAATGCTCGAGCCGACTCAAACCCCCCACATTCTGCCCAGACCTGAAGCGCTAAAATGAAGACATGATTCACCCCCGCCCTCGAGCCTTTCGCACCCTTTTACTTTCCCGCTCGAGCTGCCTAAGAACCCGCGCTCGAGGGATTAGGCCATGAGCGCCATTTATCAAAAAGCCCGCCCACTGCACTGGGACGAAGTGGTGGGTCAGGAGCATGTGCGTGGCGTGCTCGAGGTGGCGCTCTCAAAAGGAAAAATTGGTCACGCCTACCTGTTCAGCGGCCCGCGTGGGGTGGGTAAAACCACCACCGCCCGCCTGATTGCCATGACCGCCAACTGTGAAAGCGTGGGCGTTCCCAAGCCCTGTGGGGTGTGTAGCTCGTGCAGACAAGTCATTGCCGGGTCTCACCCGGACGTGTTCGAGATAGACGCCGCCAGCAACAACAGCGTGGACGATGTGAGGGACCTGCGCGAAAAAGTTGGATTATCCTCCATGTACGGCGGCAAAAAGGTCTACATCCTCGACGAAGCGCACATGATGACCAAAAGTGCCTTCAACGCGCTGCTCAAGACGCTCGAGGAGCCGCCAGACCATGTGGTTTTCATCCTGGCGACCACCGAACCCGAGCGTATTTTGCCCACCATTTTATCCCGGTGTCAGCACTACCGTTTTCGGCGGCTGAGCGAAAAGGAAATTGCCGGAAAGCTCGAGCGGATTCTGCGGGATGAGGGAACCGAGTTTGAATCTGACGCCCTTTTACTCATCGGACGTTTGGCAGACGGGGCCATGCGAGACGGGGAAAGTTTGCTCGAGCGGATGTTGGCGGGTGGCGAAGCTGTAACCCTGCACGCGGTGGAAGACGCTCTGGGGCTGCCCCCAGCCCAGCGAATGCGAACTCTGGCGGCAGGACTGCTCGAGCGCGACCCAGAACCCGTGCTGCGTGCCGCTGGAGAACTCTACCGTGAAGGTTTTGCGGCGCGGAGTGTGGTGGATGGGGTCAAAACCGCACTGCGCCACCAATTGCACTCTGCCCTGGGACTCGAGGGTGGAAACCCCGACCCCAGCGTGAATAGCAAGGATTTGCTGCGCCTGCTGGCCACCCTGGACGAGCAGGACTCGAGATTTGTGCGCTCGAGCGATTCTCTGGCCCTCGAGATGGCGCTGACTCACGCGATGCTGTCACTGGACGCGGGGAATTCGTCCACTGTCAGCAGTGGACTATCAGCAGGCACTGGCTCGAGCGCCTCCGACCCGGAGATGCTGTCGCGTTTAACCCGGCTAGAGCGTGAACTGTCCGACCTCAAACGCAGTGGGGTTGGTGCTGCGCCTTTGAGCCGTGGGGACGATGGCGTTCTCGAGTTTAATCCCAACGTTCGCTCGAGCCGTCTTCAAGCGCCCTCGAGCGTGGTTTCTGGTGCAGGCTCGAGCGAATCGGTTCTCCCGTCTAGCGCTCAGACTTCTCCAGCCAAAGGCAACTGGAACGATGTGCTGCGGCTTGCGGATACCAAAACTCGAGCTTTTCTCAAACCCGCCAGGGCCGAGTTTCAGGACGGACACGTCATTGTGTTTTACGATGACAAGGCCAAGTTTCACGCCAAGCAAATCAGCGATAAGTTCGACGATTTAGCCGCGCTCATCGGGCGGGCCATGTCGCCTGTGAGCGTGGAATTGATTACCCCGGAAGGGCGTAAAAAAAAGTTTTTAACCCTCAGTGAGGCTAAGGGTGAGGCCAGTTTGGGGAGTTCTGAGAAGGGGGAAGAGCTGCCCCCTCGAGCGCTACAACCTGAACCCTCTACTGCGGTCCCTGGTGTAGAACCGGAAAATACGCCCTCGAGCCAGACCCAAACGCCTGCCGCTCTAAATGCTGCTCCCCAGATTCCTCCCATTCAGACCTCACCCCCTCAAACCCTGCCCCCTCAAACCCCACCTGCCCGCGCTACCTCCAACGCACAAAAGTTTTTTGAAGACAGTCCTCGAGTGGAACGTGCTCCGCCAGCCCCATTACCTGTCGCGCCGCCCGTGGAAAATCTTCCGTGGAAAGAATCGGATTCACCCTCGAGCGAACCTGTGAGTCAACCTGTGCCACAGGTAGCGCCAGAGCCAGAGGTTTACGATTCTGTGCCGCTCTCGAGTTATGATTTTGCTCCGCTTGAGTCTGCCCCAGATTTTGAGGCTCCACCCGTCTCGAGCTGGGATGATGTGGGCGTGGGGTCCTCGAGAACGCCGCCTGCCAGAGCGCAGCAGGAGCGCTCGAGTGCCGCAAAAAACGGTCCGGTATCTGTGCAGCAACACCCACTTTACGATGAAGTACAAAAATTATTTCCTCGCTCACAAGTTCGGGCGAAAGGAAAAGTCAAGCCTAAAGCGATTCCTCGAGCGGAAGAGGAAGGTGAAGACGAGGGCGTATCCGCAGAAGTGTAAGCTGGGATTCTATGCTATGATGTGAAGAACGAAAACATTCACTCACAGAAGTGTCAGAGATAACCGCCATATTTGTTAGAGAGGGTTCATAGATGGTTAATCTAGTAAAAAAATTGCAGCTCAACCTCAAACGAGGAGGTCGAGCCAGGGTTTTGAACGCCCCTGAGGGCTATCTGGAAGGGGTGGGCAAACTTCCGTTCGGGGTGGAGTGGACCGAGGATGATACGGGGCCGCTCGAGTTCGTACAGGTGTTTGTTAAAGACCGTGCCGACCTCGAGCGCTTTTTGCCGCAGGCCCTACCTCTAGTGAGGCCGGATGGGGTGCTCTGGATTTGCTATCTTAAAGGAACTGTCCGCACCCCACTTAACCTGAGCAGGGACTTGCTTTGGAAGGCTGTTTCCGAGGGTCACGGCTGGGAAGGGGTCACGCTCATCTCTCTGGACCGCGAGTGGTCGGCCATGCGTTTTCGCCCTCGAGCGGCGGAAAAAGAACTTGTAGAGTGACCCTTAGCGGGGTTGCAAATGCGGACAGGTCTTTAGAATCGAGACATTAAACATCAAGTGGCCACTGTAGAACCAGAGCAGCGTTTAGCGTTCGTTTGCCAGGGACGGTTCACCCCTGTGCAAACAAACCCGCCCTGCTAATCTGAACTCATGCACACACCACACTCCGAAGCCCTGTTCGTTGCCGCGCAAAAAGTCACTCCTGGCGGGGTTAATTCTCCGGTTCGGGCCTTCAAATCGGTGGGGGGAATACCGCGTTTTATCGCTCGAGCACAGGGAGCCTATCTCGAGGACGCCGATGGAAACGCGCTGATTGACTACATCGGCTCTTGGGGACCCATGATTTTGGGCCACAACTTTGCTCCGGTCAGGGCTGCCATTCAAACTGCGCTCGAGGACGGAACTAGTTTTGGCGCACCTAACGCCAGAGAAGTAACCCTGGCTCAACTTGTCTGCGAACTCACTGGAACCGAAAAGGTCCGTTTCGTCAATTCCGGCACCGAGGCCACTATGAGCGCTCTGCGGCTGGCTCGAGGGTTTACCGGACGCAAGTACATTCTCAAATTTCGCGGCAACTATCACGGACATGCGGACGGCCTGCTGGTGGAAGCGGGCAGCGGGTTGATGACCAACAGTGTGCTTCAGGGCGGTAGCGCACCCTCGAGCGCCGGAGTTCCGCCCGAATACGCCGCGCTGACCCTGGTGGCCGAATATAACGACCCACAGGGTCTTTTAGCCCTGCTCGAGGCCCGAGGAAATGAAATCGCCGCCATCATCTTCGAGCCAGTGGTGGGAAACGCCGGGGTTTTGATTCCCTCGAGCGAATTTATCGCGGCCCTGCACCACGCCAAAACCTACGGGGCGCTGTTGATTGCTGACGAGGTGATGACTGGCTTTAGACTCTCGAGCGGCGGAGCAACGCAGCTTTTGGGCCTCGAGCCAGATTTGCTGTGTTGGGGCAAGATTATTGGCGGCGGCCTTCCGGTAGGCGCTTACGGCGGACGGGCCGAAATCATGGATTATGTCAGTCCATTGGGTCCGGTGTATCAGGCCGGAACCCTCAGCGGTAATCCCCTGGCGATGGCCGCAGGAATTGCCACTTTAGAGCACCTCAAAGCTAACCCAGAGATTTACCCCCAGCTCGAGGGCTACACGTCTCGTCTGGCGGCAGGTCTGCGCGAGTCGGCGGCAGCGGCAGGGATTGCGCTCACCGTGAATACTATCGGCTCGATGCTGACCGCATTTTTTCTCGAGGGCGAGGTCAACAGCTATCAGGACGCCGCTAAAGCGGATACGGCCCGCTTCGCCCGCTGGTTTCACTTCTTGCTCGAGCGCGGAATTTACTGGTCTCCCAGCCAGTTTGAGAGCATCTTTGTGGGCGCGGCACATGGAGAAATTGAACTTGAACGCACTCTGACTGTAGCGTGTGAAGGCTTTTTGAGTCTTCGGTAAAGCCCTTTTGAGAAGTCTCCATGTCGTCTCATAGGGGCTTGTGCTTTAATAAATACCCTCGAAGGTTTTGCTTGAGTGGAGAAGACATGGACAGAAACGGGCCGGACGTGGAGTGGGTCGCTCGAGAAGTTTCAACCCAGGCGGGTATCGTACAAATTTTGAAAACGGCTAAAACGGTGGCTGTGGTGGGGTTCAGCGCCGATGCAGGAAAGCCTGCTCACTACGTACCGGAATACCTGTTTCGGCAAGGTTACAAAATCATTCCAGTTCATCCCACGTTAGCCGCCCGTAAAGAAAACCCCTTTGGTCAAAAAGCGGTGGCCTCGTTGCGTGAAATAAGCGAAGGTGTGGATGTTGTTGAGATTTTTCGCCGCTCGGACAAGGTGAGCGAACATCTCGACGACATTCTAGCCATGCCTACCCCGCCCCGCTGGGTCTGGCTACAACTGGGTATCCGCAATGATGAAGTGGCCCAAACCCTGCTCGAGCACGGAATTAGCGTGGTTCAGGACCGCTGTATGCTGGCGGACCATCGGACTTTTTTGTAGGAGTTGGTATTTTTCGCTCGAGGGTAGGAGGATATCTCCGGCTGTCTTGGCTCGTGAGGTGCCGTTCTTGCAAAGTCAAGACGCGTCTTGGCCCGGTAGGCGAGTAGGCCCGGTAGGCGGCGATGAATCGCGCGGTGCTGTAATTGGGCCAAGACAGACAGTGCCGTTCTATCCAAGACAGCCGAGGCGCAACGCTCAAAACTCACTACTCAAAACTCTCAACCTTCATCTTTCTCAAAACCCTTACTTCACTTTCTTGCTCGAGCCTACGATTTGAGGCGCTCGAGCGGGTTTTTTTAGGCTCTACTCCTGCCTTATGAGAGGCTTAACCATAGGGGCGTTTTTGTTTTTCGCTCTGATTATGGGGTAAAACAGGATGAATACTTTTGCTGCGCTCTAGGGAAGGGTTCTTCTCTCGAGGCTGATGAGAGACTGACCTGCCATTAAGGAATGGCGCGAAGCAACTCACGGCGCAACAGCCAGGGTTTCGTATCCTGATGTTCAGAGCAAGGGAGTGGTTCCCGCTCGAGGCCCCACGGCCCATCACCGTTTTGACATCCAAGATTCTTAAGGAGAACACCATGACCCAGATTTTTAGAACCCTGACCCTGACTGCCCTCGGAGTACTGGCTGCCGCTGCTTCTGCTGCGCCTCTGATTTCTACCCAGAGCATCATTGTCAATCCCATTGAGACGGACCACGTTGTGCGTGTTTCAGTGGACAAGGACCCCAGCGGCCAGAACGTCCCTAACTATCAAGTGGGAGACCCAGTCCGGATTAGCACCTCGGTTAATCAAGACGCCTACGTTTACCTGTTCAGCCTGGATTCAGACGGCGCTATTGACCAGATTCTCCCTAACGGCTACGCCAGCGGTAGCAACTTTTTACGTGCTAATCAGGTTAAGACCTTTCCTTCTGCTGGAGACGGTTTCACCTTTAACGTGGCTCCTCCTTACGGCGTGAGCAAGGTGTTGGCTCTGGCCAGCAAGACCCAGCTCGACCTCTCGGACATCTTCGACTTTAAAAACGGCACCAACAGCGGTACCTTCGCTCAAGTGATTATCTCCGGCGGTCAGGGTGGACTGGCCCGCGCCCTTAGCATCGT
>JACMOA010000137.1 GCA_014378225.1 Deinococcales bacterium
CTGTGCAAAAGCCCAAAGAGATGAGGCCGAAGCCAGGAGAAGTACCCACCGGAATCGGCCTTTAGACATGTTCATTACCTTTTATTTTAGAGCTAGAAGCCAGAACTTAGGTGAAAGCTCAAGAAGAGTGCCCTCACCCAGTGCGGATTATTTAAAGCTGTCCACAGGAATAGTAAAACCACCCGACAGCGAACGCACCCGGTGCAAATCCGTGCGGTGCTCAAGGGTCACGCTGTTCTGAGTAATTTTGTTTTTGCTGTCCACACTCTTGGCGTTTCCGCTGATGATTGCCAGATTCTTTTTGTCGTCGTAAAACAAAGTGTTTCCGGTGGTGGTGATGGTTCCATCAATCAGGGTCACTTTCCCGGTCATCAGCAGCAGCTTCTTATCTTTTCCGGTTTGAATCTTGGCATCCATACCCGTGAGGGTCAGAATGTTCTCTCCAGCCTTGTTAGGCTGACGGGTCAGAACTACTTTGCCGCCGCCCAGAATGGCTAACTCGGTTTTTTCGTTGAACTGGAGGGTTTCGCTGACGGTGGACTGCTTACCGTTAATCAGCTTGACGTTTCCCTTGGAAACACTGGTTTCGGTGTCCACATCAAACTGCATCTGGCTAGCCTCTACTAAGACTGGCTCGGTGTCCTTGCCGTCTGGGGTGTAAGTCATTTTAGCCCCACCTTTAAGGGTTCCTAGACCGCTGGCTTCGGAGTAGCTGAGCGTAGGTCCAACAGCGTTGACCCTACCTCTGACCACTGTGACCGCGCCTTTAAATTCGGCAGCCCGCTTACCTTTAGCGTCCGCCATCGCCGTACCTTTTGGTGCACTCAGCACCACACTCTGACTCAGAATGTTGAGGTTGGATACTTTAGCCTTGACCGGGGTAGTATTCGAGCCAGTAAAATTATATGGGCCTGCACGGAGGTCTCCCTGAAAATCTCCTGCAATGTCAAGAACACGTTTACTGGTGTCGCTCTGAGCAAAAGCAGCACACAAAAGCACTGTAGATAAGGCTACCAGAACAGATTTTGTTGAACGTAATTTCATAATTTACCTCCAGAGGGAACGATTTTCCCATTTTTACATTTTTGTGTGGCGTCTAAATCACCTGAAAACCTTGCACCCGGCATACGTAAATCCTTGAGTGCAAAATCCGACTTAACGCTTTTTGCACTGAGGACTGCTATTGCTGATTTATACCCTACATTTGGACCAGAAAAGCCTGTGTTCTGGTCAATCATCACGGCTCGAGCGGCTCCAGGCTGACCAAAAGTGAAAGTGGTGCATTCCTTGGGAATCGTGAGCGTCACCAAATCGCTGTACAGCGTATTGTTTTGGTCAATGGTCAAAGATTGGGTCTCGAGGGTCATATCCAGCTTCCCCTTCACCAGACGCTGGCCCAGCTCGAGTCCTTTGAGCACCGATTCAGATTGCCCTGGGTCGTAGGTAACATACTTGGCCCCAAAAAGCCACACCACACCTTTCTCTTCGGTACGAGGATACAGGCGCATCTTGACGTTGCTGAGTTCCACCCCGCCGCCCTCGCTCGAGACGGGAACTGGAAGCAAGGCCGCAACAACACCTAACAGCAGAAATCCCATCAAAGCTCCCAGCGCAAACCGTAACATCAGCACGCATCATAGCTCGAGCATTGTGAGGAGGGTGAAGCTTGCCTGACCAGTTTTTTTGGCTCCAGATGGGCAAAATTTCAAATATGGGCTTGCGAGTCCGCTCAAACTGCTCTCATCAAAAACACCTTTCGTTCTCTCGATAAAAACGCTCGAGGGGGGTTTAAACTGATGACTCACCATGTCCAAGCCCGAAACCCTTCACCTGATTCGTCTGGCGGCCTCGAGAGCCGGAAAAGCCTTTCTACTTCACCAGTTAGGTGAAAATCTCGAGGTCATACTGTTAGACAAACCTTTAAAAGACTCGCTCGAGGGGTGTACCTACCTGTGTCTCGAGGGAGAATTACTATTGGATTTGAAGCATGGAGACTTTTTACACCTGAAACGCGGTGAAGCGACCCGGCTCGAGATTGGTGTGGAGCGCACTTTGACGCCAGTGGGTAAGACCACAGTGTTGATGTGGCGCGGGGAGTGAAAAGGGTGCGCCTCCGGCGGGTTTTTAGTGATTGGTTTTTGGATGGTCTGTTCTTGAGCGCTGTCTTGGTCTAAGCAGCACCTGCCGGGCCAGACCGCCCTAAATCAAACCGACTAAGAACCAAGAACCGAAAGCCCGCGGGCAGGCCCGGAAGGTGCCGTTCTGCTCAAGATAGCCGGAGGCGCGACACAAACCCCTCAAAAACGAAACGAAACCCCAACCCTCGAGTTAAACCCCCGGTTGAAAGCGTACTGACCCTCGAGAAACAGGTCAATATTATTGGTCAAGAACAGGGTTCCGCCCAGAATTACGCCTGGTGCAACCCCGCCATTCAAAAAGCCCAGCGTGCTGCCACCGTAAATGTTGTAATCCAACTGCTCGAGGGTGGCTAGCGCGTCCAGATTGACCGCGTAACGCCCAGAAAAGTCAAACTCGGCTCCGGCGCGTAGGTTGAGTTTTAAGTTGTTGTCGTTCAGACCAAAAACGTGCAGTAAGGTGCTCGAGAGCGAAACTCCCGTGGGGTCTCCCAGCACTCCGGCTACATTGACGGTAAAATTGGCGTCCTGCGCGTGAGCTGCGCCCAGACTCAGCGCGGCAAGGGGAATAAATAGTTTTTTCATAGCGACCTCCAGAGTACACAAAGTAAACTCATTTTAATCTCTCTCGAGCGGAGGTTCTGAGACATTGAATGCGGTCCCGGTACAATATCCTTCCTATGCCTTTTCTTCTCAAAAACGTGCTGGTTCTGGTGTGTGGTTCGGTGGCGGCGGGTAAAGCGCCCACCGCACTGCGCCGTCTGCGTGAAGCTGGATACACGCTTCAGGTCATCGCCACCGCTCGAGCGCTCGAGTTTGTCACCGCACTAACACTCGCCACTGCCGCCGAATCCGAGGTTCACACCGACCTAGATTGGTTCAAGGTCCAACCGGGCGGCAAACACCTCGAGCTGTCTCACTTCCCGGACGCGGTGGTGGTACTGGCGGCCACCTCGGACACGATGGCGAGGGCTGCACTGGGACTCTCCGGGGATTTGGCTTCGGCCACGCTGCTTTCGGTGCGCTGCCCCATTCTCTGGGTTCCGGCCATGAACCCGCGCATGTGGGAGCACCCCGCCACTCAAGGCCACAAGACCACGCTCGAGAGCTGGGGACACCACTTTGTAGGTCCTGTGAGCGGTAAACTCGGCACACGGGGCGAGGGTGCAGGAATGGGGCGCATGGTGGAACCCGAGGACGTGGTAGGGGCAGTGAGGGCGCTCGTGACTGCTCGAGATTTGGAAGGTTTGCACTTTTTGGTCACTGCAGGACCCACCCGCGAATATCTGGACCCGGTGCGTTTTATTTCTAACCCCAGCTCTGGAAAGATGGGCTATGCGGTGGCGAAGGTCGCCCTCGAGCGCGGCGCTCAGGTCACTCTGGTGACAGGTCCAGTTTCTTTGACCCCGCCGCCAGGGGCCAAAGTGGTACAAATTGAAAGTGCGCTCGAACTAAAAGCTGCTGTGGACGCGGCCTTTGAGAGTGTAGACGCGGTGGTGATGACCGCTGCGGTGGCGGATTACCGGGCTTCTAAGCCCTCGAGCGAGAAGGAAACCAAAACCTCGAGCGCCCTAACCCTCGAGCTGACCCCCAACCCGGACATTTTGAAGGGGTTGGGGGAGCGCAAAACCCATCAAATTTTGGTGGGTTTTGCGATGGAAACGGATAAAGGCGTGGACAAGGCAGCAGATAAAGCCAGACGCAAGAATCTGGATTTTATTTTGCTCAATTATCCTGCTCGAGTGGGTGAAGGAATCGGGTTTGGTGCAGACGACAATGAAGTGACTCTGGTGCGTCCTGACGGCACCTTTGAGGTTTGGGAACGCATGACTAAACTCGAGGTGGGTAAGCGAGTGTTGGACGGGATTCTCGAGCGGTGGAAAGAACGGAACGTGAAATAGCAAACGTCAAACGCTAAAACTGTCGTATATCTCGAGCGTTTGGCGTTTACTACTGTTTACAAAATGCAGAAGTTCTGTTGCACCCTCGAGCACTCCACATCACTCAATCACTTCCCACCCGGCATCGCCGTCCTAATCCTATCCGCCAACCTCGAGAGGGGAAGGCTCTGCATATACACCAGTCCAGGGCCGCGCAGGGCCGCTAAAAACAGGCCCTCGCCGCCGAAAAGGGCATTTTTGAAGCCGCCCACAAATTGAATGTCGTACCCCACGCTCTCGGCAAAACCCACGATGCAGCCGGTGTC
>JACMOA010000138.1 GCA_014378225.1 Deinococcales bacterium
ATTTGCGGGCGCTCAATCTCGAGGTTTATGCGGAGGGAGTTGTGGATTGACGTTGTGGCCGTAGATTTTCGGTTATCAGTGGTCAGTTATCAGTGAAGGACGTAGGACATTCCTACTGACCTTCACGAGTTGAAAACTGAGAAACCACCTCACCCGCTCGAGCGGTCAAGTCCCCGGCAACTTATCTGGGATGGGTAATGCTGGCGTGATGGGCAATTTATCCGGGATGGGCAATGGGTTAGGACCCTTTGATGCACCTACGAAATTGCGGATTCCTGTAGCCACACCCAGCGCTACCCGCTCGAGGTAGTTGTCGCTCTTCAGGTTCTCGCCGTCCACCGGATGGCTGGTAAAGCCAATTTCCACCAGTGTGGAAGGCACCTCTGATTGGCGCAAAACGGCAAGGGAAGCCGTCTGAACAGAGCGGGGAAACGCTCCGGTCTGCTCGAGCACCGCTTTCTGGACGCTCTGGGCCAGACGCAGGCTGTCGGGATGGTTGGGATACCACCACGTTTCCATGCCGTAGCCGCGTAAATAGCTCCCTTTAGGCAGGGCGTTGGCGTGCAGGCTTATGAACACCGTCTGCGGACCCTTGCCCAGCAAGGCTCTGGCCCGCAAATCCACGGGTTTATTTTTACTGAACACCACATCATCCTGGCGGGTCATAACTACTTCAGCTCCAGCGGCAATCAGCAGGTCGCGCACCAGCACAGCCATCTTCAGATTGACCTCTTTCTCAACGACTGCGCCCACCGCTCCAGGGTCGGTGCCGCCGTGACCGGGGTCTAGTACAATCCGGGTTCCCGCTGGGAAAGCGTCTACCCGGTACTGCTCGAGCGGCACTGTCTGGCGGTTGGCGTAGGCAGGCGCCAAGTCCAGCACCACCCGGTCATTGGGCGATTCAGGGCTGGAAGGCAACACCAGCAGCTTGTAACCCCCGCCGCTCGAGCGTAGAGCGTAGGGAACCTTGACCGTGGCTACCGTTCCCCTTTGTTCAGGCATCAGAGTCCAGCTCGAGAGTTCGGGGGAAACATTGGTTTCGACTCGCAATCTGGCTTTGGTCATCGCGGCCAGCGTGGGGGTACCCCGGCTCGAGAGCGGGGGTGCAAAAACCCCCCCAAACTCGAGGGTCAAAGTATGGGCGTCCAGGTTGAATTTGACCAGTGTTCCTTTAGGCAAATCGAAGACCAGTCGGGTAAAGCCTGCGTAAAGCCCCACTCGAGGCGCACCAATTTGATTTCCCACGATTTCGGGAATATTCTTCCAGTCCAGCGGTTTCAAGGTAGGCGGGGGTGCGGCAGGTTCGTTGGGAATGGCAATCTGAGTGGGGTCGTTTACGTCTTCTTGAGCCAGGGCAGCATTTAAGCTCGAAACACCCAGCAAGCAAAGGGTCAGCATAAGAGGGCGAGAAAGCACCATAAGCAGTAGTGTAATCCGCTCGAGATGAAAAGGACCTCGAAAACCTCGCTCTCAACTCATAAATCTGCCCCGAAAAACCTCGATTGCAGGCCCCGTTTCACCTGCCCACTCTTCTTATCCCCGCTCGAGGTTTAAGGCCACCTCATCTCCCCCGCCAGGTCAGGGTATTCTTGCTGCTGTGTTGCCCTCATCTGGGCGCTAGGATACCAGAAGTTGCCTTTGACCCTCGAGCCACACGCTTACGCATTCCCTTTTTAAAAGGATTTTTATGACAAAACATCCCAATTGGAACACCCTGATTCCCGACCCACAGCAACCCTGGAAAACCCTGCACTCGAGCGACGTTTTGCCCGGTCCTTACGGTTTGCGCCAAGACAAAGTGCTGACCCATCTGGGAAATGAGTACGATTACTTTTTGAAACCCCGTGGACGCGGCGCGGTTTACGCGCTTCCAGTCACGCAAGACGGCAAACTGGTGATGATTCGGCAGTACCGCTACCCACTCCAGCGCTACATTCTCGAGATGCCTGCCGGAGCCATTGACGCGGGCGAGGAACCCTACCAAGCTGCTGCCAGGGAACTGCTCGAGGAAGCAGGTGGAGTGGCCCTCGAGTGGATTCCCCTACCCGGTTATTATCACGCTCCGGCCTCGAGTGGGTCTGTGTTTTATCCTTTTCTTGCGCTCGGAGTGTTACTGGGTGAAACCCAGCACGAAGCCACCGAACTAATGGAGATTCATGTGCTCGAGCCAAAAGAAGTTTATGCAATGCTCGAGCGCGGTGAGTTTGTTGATGGCAACACCAGTTTGATTCTGTTTCACGCTCGCAAACTGCTCGAGGGGCGTGGATTTTTGTAGTTTGAAGTTTTAAAGCATTTTGCAGAAGTATTGAGCCGTTTTTACTCAATACTTCCGAGCGGAGCGAGTGGCAACGGCAAAGCGTTTTTCACGATGATGGAGCCAACCGCAGCGTAGCGGAGGTGGCGCAATGATAGTGAAAAATGCTTTGGTCAAAGCGTCTACAGCTCGAGGAGAACTTTTGACAGACTCCTGAGAATTCTGAACTATTATGAAGCCATGAACGAGAATTTGACCATGCCCGCCAGCGAAGCCATTGGAAAAGGGTTGACGGCTTATCAAGTGGTTGTTGCTCTAGGTGCAGGTTTAGCCCTGCTTGCAGGCATGTGGATTATGCTCTTTCCGCTCAGCGGAGAGTTGATTGGCAGCCTGGGTTCAGGAACAGTCAGCCTGATTAAGTTTGGGTCTGCTGTCACGGGTCTGCTCAGCGCAGCAGTGGGGACGGTTTTTTTCTTTTTTCTGAAGTCACTCAGGGAGTGGCTTACGGGGGAGGCCCAGTGGACCTACGGCGATAACATCAACTCTATTCAACTCGACGATACCAGCTCGAGCATTGGGCGCTGGTTGAGTGCAGGGCAATGGCTACCCACTGTTTTCATAGGAAGTATTTTTGTTTTGTTACTTTTTAGCCCTGTACAACCCATTGCTCTGGTCGTGGCATTTACTATACTTTCTGTGGGTGTTTTTCTATTTCCTGCCTTTGGAATGGTGGCTTTTCTGACCTTTTTGCTGGCCTCCGTTTTTTCATTCAGCTCCAACACACTCACTTTGCTCGAGGGCGTTCAGAATTTTGGGGTTCTCTCGAACGAAGTAAAACAGTCTCTTTTGCAGGTTTCACTCATTTTTGCAGGACTCAATATCCCGCTCGTGGTGGCCAACTGGTGGGGCCTCCAGCGGGTTAAAAGCTGGGTGCTAGGTGTCACCAAGCAGTTTACCCGCCGTGCCAGAGGAAGGTGGAGCTTGCTCGAGCTGAGCAAAAAACTGAGTGTATGGTTCACTGCGGCCCAGGTGTTACAGGGAGCACTTGCGTTACTGCTCATTTACTCGCTTATTGTTCGCGGCGCGATAGGCAGCGTGCTACTTTTACTGACTTTCAACCCTATGGCAGGTTTATACGTCGCCTTCATTGCGGTGAGTCCACTAGTTCTCTATGTAACCACTTTTTTACTGCTCCAGTGGACCCGACCATTCATGCAAGGGGTTTCTTACTATATTGATACCTTCTTGAACAAACAGCAAAGCGCTTGACTCGGATTGCCTTGACTCGAGGAGGTTCCAAAAAACTGCCGCCTGCCTGGACAATCTGGGCAGGCGATTTTCAATTTTTGCTGCCTCCCTCAAATCTCGAGCGCAAATTTATCCACATCGTTCTCGAGCGGAACCCCCGCCGGATACTGTCCATTAAAACAGGCCAGACACAAACCCGGCCCGCCTACCGCTTCCCGAATCCCGCGCTCAGAAATAAAAGCGAGGCTGTTGGCCCCAATCAATTCCCTGATTTCCTCGAGCGACTTATGCGACGCTACCAGTTCTTTACGCGCTGCCGTGTCAATCCCGTAAAAGCACGGGTTGGTGATGGGCGGACTCGAGACCCGGAAATGTACCTCGGTTGCGCCCGCCTCGAATAGCAAGTTCACAATCAGGCTCGAGGTGGTGCCGCGCACGATTGAGTCGTCTACCAATACCACCCGCTTGCCGCGCACCGCACTGGTGGGCGCGAGTTTCATCTTTACTTTCAGCGCCCTGGCGTCCTGATTGGGCGCAATAAAACTGCGGCCCGCATAGGGATTCTTGTGTAGTCCATAGTCAAAGGGAATTCCACTGGCCCTGGCGTAACCAATAGCCGCGCCAATGCCGCTGTCCGGCACCGGAACCACAATATCGGCGTCCACTGGGTGCTCGAGGGCCAGTTGTTCACCCATGCGGATGCGGCTCTCGTGAACGTCCACGCCGTCCAGGTAGGAATCCGCTCGAGCAAAATATATCCACTCGAAGGCGCAGGGCGTGGGTTGACCATGGGCCACCTGCAAACTGTGAAGCCCGGTTTTGTCGGCCCAGACCAGTTCTCCGGGTAGCACATCGCGCACGAAGGTGGCGTCTACCGCCTTGAGCGCAACAGGTTCACTGGCGAAAACCCAGGCTCCATCGTCACGCTGTCCAATCACCAGCGGACGCACGCCGTTGGGGTCGCGCAGGCCCAGCAGCATGTCTTTGCTCATCAGGACCACTGCAAAACCCCCGCGCATCTCGAGCATCACACGAGAGGTAGCGTCCACCAGATTCAACCTCGAGTACCGCGCAATGCGGTTGAGCATCACCTCGGTGTCGTTGGTGGTGTTGAAAATGGTGCCTTCCTCGAGCATCAGGTTGCGAATTTCCCTGGCGTTGACAAAATTACCATTATGAGCCAGTCCCAGAATGCCCTTGTTGGAGCGCACATTCATGGGCTGAGCGTTGAAGCGCAAATTTGAACCTGTAGTGGAGTAGCGAACGTGTCCGATTGCTACTCGAGCGTCGTCAATACCCAAACGCTCGAGCATGGTGTCATCGAACACCTGAGTGACCAAGCCGAGGTCTTTTTCCACCAGAAATTGGGTGTCGTTGGCCACGCACATGCCCGCTGCTTCCTGGCCCCGGTGTTGCAGGCTGAAGATGCCCAGGTAAGTGAGCCACGCGAGGTTCTGGGGAAGGGGGCTGTAGATACCAAAAACACCGCACTCTTCGCGGGGTTTGTCAAACTCGAGGTCAAAGGGGTCGGGAGAAGGAGGTACGAGGGCCAAAAGGTCAAGTTTTTGCATGGAGTGTACCAGGGGTGCAAGGTGTAGGAAAATCAAGGTAGGAAAACAACACTACAGTGTAACTTGCTTGTCGGATTCGCACGGTCAGCGGTCTAGTCGTACTCGAGCGCAGCATTCTCCCTTTAGCGGGTCAGGTTCTTTTACCCAGGAGTTTGAGCAGTCCGTGAAGGCTGCTGGGTACTCGAGTTGCAAAGTATCTCACCCCTGTCTGCACACTTCAGCGAAATGATTTAGGCCATCGCCTCGAGCAAAGGTTTCTCAAAAGCCTCCCGCAACTGCTCGAGCGAAAGGTGAATATCTTCAG